>BEHT01000026.1 GCA_002898575.1 bacterium HR17 | reverse complement strand
AGACAGCACCATGCTCATCAAAAGTCGCATCTTCGCCGTTAACTCTCGCTCGTCGTGCCCCGAAGCCAATTCCTCCAACAGCCCGCACTCGGACTTCCATTGCCTTCGTTGCATGAACAATTGTCAATACCAAACCTGTCAAGCCATGAGGGTTGGACAATCGGTCACCGGGAATGAGGTTAGGACGGAGGTCAATGCTGTGAACGATAGCGGGTGGCTCAACTATTCGGACGCGCATCACACGAGTGGGGTAAACTGGCTCCATTGTCAAAAACGGGATGTTGCGGGGCACCAATTTTTTCCAAGGCGAAATGCCGACCTTGCCCAACTCAACTGCCCTTTGCCATTTACTGTCATCAAACTCAACCGTTGCCCAATCACTCGCCCCGCGTCCCTCGTCCCGCGTTCCGTCATAGTGCTCCACGAAACCTTGTTGGCAGGAAATTCTCGGGGTTCGTCTATCGTAAGCGGGATGAGGTGACACCTTCCAAGTTCGGTCCGTGGCGACAGTGATTTTGCGTCCCCGCTTCGTCGTCATGTCCAATTGTGCCAACAAACCACCGCGACCGAGCGGATATTGAAAGTTCGCCTCACCTGGTTGAATGACCAAAACGCCGATAGCATTTTGCTCGCCCGGACGAAGGTAAAGTGTCAAGTCGTAGGTATCGTAGAACCACGAATGTTGCCAACCGCGAATTGGTCCATTGCCAATTCGTTGACCATTGACAAAAAGCACATAACGGGCGTCAGCGGTGATGCGCAAGAGCGCCGCTTGGAGGTCTTTGGGCACGGTGAAAACCTTGCGGGCTCGCAAATAAAAGTTACGCGGTAACCCATTGTCGCTCGCCCTGCGTCTCTCGTCCCGCGCCTCGCTAATCCAAATCCACTTTGCCGTCCACGCAGCCATTGCATCGTCACCTCGCCCAGCAGAATAAGCGACCGTCAGGAACGCCGTCGCCATCAGTATCCAACGCACTACCATCCCGTTCACATAACTTCACCGCCATAAGTTTGATGCTTACAGACATCGCGCCACCACTTGCGCTCGCCGCTCCTTCAAGGTTTATTCACGACGCCGGCGAAGTAAAGAATCAAACCCGTCATCGCGTCGGCTTCCGTCCTTCTCCGTTGACTTCCACAACGACCCGCAGTGATGCGCCGGACCCAAGCCGTCTTAAGGGTGATCGGGATAGCCGTCGCAAAAGCGACAGCAATTACGGGAACGATGTGTCCCATGTTTTTCACCTCCGCCCTTCGTCCGCCGTTCCTACTTCTTGACGGCGCTGTCCGTCGTCCACAACGGCAAAGGATGCAAAACGCATCCCGTTGATGCTCGCGACCGTTGTCGCGGGCTTACGCACTGCGACGGTGACGGTGCGGTTGCCCGCACAAGGGATGGTGAGCATGAGAGCGGTTTCGTTTTGCGCAACGGTCAAAGTCCTTTCAAGGCGCACGCCTTTTCGGTAGGGACGCAAAACGGTGAGCGTGAACACCCGTTCGCGCAACCGCGTGGTGCTGGCTTCCACATGCCATTGAGTCGGAAAAGTTCGTCCGCCCATGTAGGTGATGTCGGGAGGCGGTTCGTAGCCGCTCCATTGCCGAAAGCGTAACGGTTCATCGGTGATGTAATGCACGAGCACGCCCGCTCGTTCGCGCTCCAACGCCAGCGTTTGTGCCGCTTCGTTCACATCAAAAGCGCTCAACCCGTGCAGCATCCATTGGAAAGTGCTCGGTTGCGCCGCCACGACATCATCCGCGACGATGACGACATCGGGCTTGACAAAAACGATGTGACGGACAAACCGCCTCAACTTGCCCTCGTAAGCGGCGGTGGCATCCCCTGCGATGTAATCGACCCTATCGCGCAACTCCCAAGCGATGATGCGCCCCAGTGGGTCGGGCGAATGAGGCTTTTGTCCTTCCCCGTTCACCAGCAGCGCGTTGTGCGCTTTTGTGCTCCAACACCATTGGGTGTGGAACGGGCTGCCGTGCCAGTCACGATAAACACAATTGACTAACAGCGCATCACCGTAAGCGTTCAGCGTGAACGCGTTGTGTGGGTCATGCCCGTGACTTTGCCGGCCGAATGGGCTGGACTTGAAGCGCACTTGCACATTGTCGGCGGCATCCAAAAGCGTCGTGTTTAAAACGGCGACACCGATACCGCTAAACACTTTTGATGGCGGCAAATCGGCTGGCGGTTTAGGCGTTATCAGTTGCAACCTGCCAAAGACGATCCGCATAACGGGGTCACTCGTTGTCAAGCGCATGCCCCATCGTTCCGCCCACCACGCCAGATAAGGGTTGCGCGTTTTGACGGCAAAGTAGGGCACGAACGACCAACCTGCTGACGGGCGGTTGTGGGACAAGTCGCCAAAGCCCATATCGGGGGAATGAGGGGGTGCCGTGTAAAGGGCGTAATCACCGACGCGGGCGAAGAAAGGTTTGCGAAAACTGTCAATGCCCAACGCCTTCTCGGCGACTTCCGCCCACCAGATGAACTTGCTCATGTAGCCCGCCCAGTAACTCAAGCCCTCGTGCCATCCGCCGTCATCATCGCTCCAAACGGGGTAGGCGGCAAAAAACTTGTTGACGGCGTAATCCAGCCACCGTTCCGCTTCGGGCAGTTCCCCCAAAAAGGCGATGGCGCACTCGGCGAGTTTGTGCCAAGTGCGGTTTCCGTGACTGTTGTATGGCTCGTTCAAATGCCCGTTACCCTCCCGCACTTCTCCGCTGCGCCACGCGTCCATCGCTCGCCGTCGCATCACTTGGCGCACTTTTTCCCGTTCGGCTTCCGTCAGTGTGTCGTAAGCCCAATCGTAAGCGCGGGGTAAACGGTGCAATAGCGGTTTCGCCGCTTCACAGTTTAGCCGAAAGTTTGTCGGTCCGTCAGGGTCCCACGACGCAAGGTGCAAAATCCACTTGCGGGCTCCTTCGCCGAAGCGTTTTTCGCCTGTAAGCAAATATGCCAGCGCCAGTGTTTCCGCCTCCATGCAGGCTTTCAAAGTTTGCTCACGGTTCGCCCACCAATACTGGCGCGTCTGCGGGTCTCGCAAAGATGCCTGCACCGATGGTTCTGGGGTCGGCTCACTGTTCAGCAACCGCTCCGCCTCGCGGAGCAACGGTTCAACGGTCAGGCGTCCTTCTCCGCTCGCCCACTTGCGCAATAGCGGGATTTCCTCAGGACGGAAAAACAGGCGTGGATGGTCCTGCGGGATGCGACGAAGTAGTTCGTCTAAAGACGGTTGCGGGAAAATCGCTGCGTCGGAAGGCACAGTGAATCGGCGCACCTTGCTCCATTCCGACACACTGCCGTCCTTGCGGATGATGCGGTAACGCCAAAAGTGAGTGCCCACCCGCAAAGGGGCGTGATAGGTGTAAACACACCACCGCACTTTGTCAACCGTCACGGTATCGCGGAAATCGGGTGTGGTGGACCACTGGACGATGTAGTAGGCAGCAGCGGGGTCGTGCACCCAAGTGAGCGATGGCGGGTTAACGGCGACTCGACTGCCATCGAGAGGGCGGTAACCCCACTCGCTCGGTCGGGGTGGACGGTCCGGCATCTCCGCTGGCGCCCCGCTTGACATCAATACCACCATCGCTATCACCCACTTGCGCACCGAGCATCCCTCCATACTGCGCTGTGCAGTGCTTTGTTGAATTTTCCTTTCGGCAGTGCCTCGGAGGGCGTGTTTTCTAACGCGCCGATTTTCGGCGGCTCAAGAGAGCCGCCCTCCGAGAGTGTGTCGTTCGGAGGGTGCATCTCCCGATGCACCGCTTTTACTTCGGCGGCTCAAGAGAGCCGCCCTCCGAGAGTGTGTCGTTCGGAGGGTGCATCTCCCGATGCACCGCTTTTACTTCGGCGGCTCAAGAGAGCCGCCCTCCGAGAGTGTGTCGTTCGGAGGGTGCATCTCCCGATGCACCGCTTTTACTTCGGCGGCTCAAGAGAGCCGCCCTCCGAGAGTGTGTCGTTCGGAGGGTGCATCTCCCGATGCACCGCTTTTACTTCGGCGGCTCAAGAGAGCCGCCCTCCGAGAGTGTGTCGTTCGGAGGGTGCATCTCCTGATGCACCGCTTTTACTTCGGCGGCTCAGGAGAGCCGCCCTCCGAGAGTGTGTCGTTCGGAGGGTGCATCTCCTGATGCACCGCTTTTACTTCGGCGGCTCAGGAGAGCCGCCCTCCGAGAGTGTGTCGTTCGGAGGGTGCATCTCCTGATGCACCGCTTTTACTTCGGCGGCTCAGGAGAGCCGCCCTCCGAGAGTGTGTCGTTCGGAGGGTGCATCTCCCGATGCACCGCTTTTACTTCGGCGGCTCAGGAGAGCCGCCCTCCGAGAGTTTGCTCCGAGAGTGTGTCGTTCGGAGGGCGCATCTCCCGATGCGCCGCTGTTTGGCGTCGTTCATCGTAGAGGCGTTTCGTTTTGAGCTATTGTCATGCTGACGATGACGGGTTGCACCGCGCTGTTGGCGGAAAGAAGCAGCACGGACGCAATCGGCACATCGGGTTTGGGGTTGTGCCACTCGTAAGCGCAAAGCGTCAGCAAATAGCCGCGCTGCGTTTTGCCCTGCCACGCGATGCGGGCGTGGCTGCAACCCAATCGGTCGTTCCATTCCGTCACATGGCGTCGGAAAAGCAAATCGGTGCGCTCTTCCGAACCGTCCGCATAGCGGACGACGAGCGTAGCGACTTTGCGCGGGTCGGTGCGTCCCCGCTGATACAAATCCTCGGTGCGCACGGGGCGCGCCGTCGTCGTCATCAAAAGGTAAATCGCCGGCGTTTTTGCATTGACAGGCACGACGACTAAATCGGGCGCAACTTCATGGCTCGTCACATCGCTGGACAGCGCCACGCACAAAGGTGGCGTTTGCGCCCCTTTGACCAGCCGAAACGACACGCCGTTGCACCGAATCGTGTCGGACATTTGTTCCAATGCAGCGCATCTGTCAGGCACGACACCTTCCTTGCCCCATTGCGTCAGCGATGTGTTGACGAAAGGTGTCAAATCCACACAAGCCGACTGCGTTGTGCCTTTGCCCCATCGCGGGCGTTCGCCGACGAGCGCCCACAAATCTTGCGCGATGTTGGTCGGGTGCGGAGCGCTGTTAATGGGTGGGTTGTCCACCGACCATGCGTTTTGCGCCCCCAACACAACTGCCGTCATCAAATCGACCGCCGTCGCGAACCCCGTCACACCGTACCAAGTTGTCCCGCAGTAGCCGAGCGTTTTGCGGTCAAAACTTTCCGCCGCAAACCGCCAAACATTTTGGGCATGGTACCAACCGCACGCGACGACTTCAAAACCCTTGTCCCTCAACCGCGTCAGCCACGGAAAAGTCGGGCGGGCATCGTAATGCCAGCAAAATTGCACGATGTCTTTGGGGATTAGGTCAGCGGCGAAATGGGTGAAGTAAGGTGCGTAGCCACCCGTTCGGTCGGGTTCCAACTGGTCGCACCACATCGCTACCCGTTCAACGCCTTTCGCCTTCAAGTAGTCGTAAAGTTTGCGGATGTCGTCGGCAAGTAACTGCCATGCAGTTTTGCCTGTAGCCTTGCAGCGGTTGCAGACGCCGATGGGCACAAAGGTGATTTCGTCATGCCCGATGTGAAACCACTTGGGTTGAAAGGTTGCCAGCACTTCGTCAAACAGGTCAAACACGAGTTTGTAAGTGGCAGGGTCGGAGGGGCAATAGGCGTAAAAGCCCCAGCGGGGATGGGGTGCGGTGTGTTCGCTCAAGTGACGGTAAGCGGGTTTGTTGAGGACATAGCCGAAGTGCCCAAAAGTTTGTACCTGCGGGATGACATCAAAACCCAACCGCCGCGCTTGTGCCAAAAATCGTCGCCACTGCGATTTGGTCAAGGCTTGTGGGTGAGCGATGTCAGGATGACGCTCGTAGGGGAAGCGGTCGTCCACTTCAATGACGAGCGTGTTGAACTTCATCAGCGCCAGCCAATCCAATAACCTCTCAGCGAACGGCAACTCATCTCGCAAGGGGGCAACAAAGTGCCAACCCCGCAACTTTAGGTCAGGGTAGTCCCAAATCTCGCATATCGGGAGGGTGAGGTCCCTGCCGTACCCATTTGCCCAAACCAGTTGCCGTAAAGTTTGCACACCGTTGAAGACGCCCCGCGCCGAAGCGCCGACGAGAACCAGCGGGGCGCATAAAACTTTCGCCTTTCTCGTTCCTTGCTGCGCAATCCCTGCAACCCGTGCACCCCGCTGCGTGTTTCCCGTCCCGACAAAAAGCGCGTAGGCTTCGTCGCCCCGTTGCGCAAAAAAGGTGCGGAGTTTGCTGGTGGGCAACGATGTGCGCCACTCTACAGGCAAACGATCAAAGGTCGTCAGGACGACGAGACTCGCCGTTTGAGCGGTTGGTCGCTGAGCCGCAGAGGTAACTGCTGAACGGTTGGCAGAAGTGAAGCGATGCGTGAGCGTCACTTGCAAACCCATGCGCCGTAGCGTGTCAGTCAGTAATTCCGCTGCGGTGCGTTCCAGCGCCGATGCGTTTTGGGGCAACGCGATGGCGACGGTGCGCGAAATGGCGACTTCACCGCGATACACAACGGCGCGCTGCGGTTTCGGCACGAGTTTTGCCAACAGCGCGTCTCCATCCCTACCCTGCCTATCTGCCGATTCGCCAAACCGCCGAATTGCGTGGCTCAGCAGACGCTTTGCCTTCCCAACAGATAGCGGTTCTGTCCCCGTAGAGGACAATGGCTTGCCGAAAGCCGCACCCTCCGATGCCGCCACGAACACGATGTGCGGAAACTTTTCAGGGCGTTGGAAACTCTTCTCATCAAGGTAAACGAAGGCGCTGTTCTGCACGATGCGCGTCGTTTTCCTTGACCGACACAAGTTGATGCCGATGGTAGTGCCTGTTGTCGGTCGGACGCCAAATAGCGCAAAGGGAATAGCGATTTCCGCCGCCCAAAAGTCGTTGCCGATAGTGGTCGCTGCCTGCCAACCGTTTGTGATGAGGCGCTGCGTGGGGCGGGGCAAAAGCCACCACACCGTCGCCCAACGCGACGGCGCAACTTGCTGCGCCCATTTGTTACCCTTGGGTGTGACGACGAATTGCCAAAAACCGTCGTGCGTGTGTTGCGGGTCAAGGTAAACTTCCACGCAATCGTCCATGTAGGCAGGTTCGTCACTGTCGGGTGTCCGCAACCGCATCGCGGTCGGACTGGGTTCATCGCAGCGGAAAGCGATGAGCAAATGTGTTGGCGTCGCAGCAATTTTCGCGACCGTCGCAGGTTCAGCCACTTTGCCTGAGCCGAGTTCCAGAAAGGGTGTCAGGGGTTCAGTTTGCCGCCACGCCGCTTCCGACAAATTGCCGTCCAGCCTGATGGGCACGGATAGGATGGGCACGAACGCATATGGCGGTCGTTCCAACGCGATCAGTTCCGCGCCGTCAAACCGCGCTTCGCCTTCGCTGTCGGTGACGAGGGAGATCTTGAACGAGCGCGCATCGGACGGTGTCAGCACGACGCCATCAAAAAGGCGCCAGGTGTCGCCTGTCCCCTGCCCTTCGGCAACGACAAAAGTGGTGTAACTGCCGTCCGCTTTGAAGGCGTAAACGACCAGCAAAAATCGGCAGTTGGCTTTCACCCAGCAACGGAACAAGTAGCGCGCGTTGGGTTTAGCGGGGATGCCGTCTTGGCTGACACGCACCCACCCCTTTGCGGAGGTGTGAACGATATGTTGGCTGGTGGTGCCCTGCACTTTATCGTGCGGGTCCAACGCGAAACGCCCTTCACCGCCTTCGGCGCGGTGCACTTCAGCGACCCAACCGTCGGCGACGCCGTCCTGATCGGCATCGCGGTCTAACCCGCCGTTGGTCAAAAGGTTAGGCTCCAACGCCGTCGCCACCGTGCAGAAAAGGACGAGGAGCGCCACCAACCGCCACATTCTCTTGCCCCCTTATCTCCACCCGCACACGGTCATCGTGGCTCAGGCTTCAGCCAGCACTTTGCGCAGGTAGGCGATGCTCCGTGCCGCCTGTTCCTCCGTTCCGCACTCAACGGACAGGACGCCGTTGAAACCGACTCGTCGGAGCACGCGCACGACGGCGTGCCAGTCAATCAAGCCATCGCCGCACGCACAACCGACCGGCGTTCCCGTCACTTTCCCTCGTTCTGCCTCCGCATGCTCATAAGCGATGTCCTTCGCGTGCACATGCACGACATGTTCAGCGACCGCCTCCAAAAATTCCACGGGATCGTTGCCCGCCAAAAAGCAGTTGCCCGTGTCAAAGTTGACCTTCAGCATCGGCGATGGGTAGAGTTTGAGTAACTTCAGGAAAGTGTCCAGTTTTGTCGTGTAGATTTGATGCGGCTCCAAGCCGATGTGGATACCGTGGCGTTCAGCGACGGGCAAAACCCGTTTGAGGGTGTAGCGCATGAGGGCAAAGGCTTCCTCGTCGCTCTCAACCCACGGCCACTTTTGCCCCTCGTCGGTGTTGACGACAGGTGCACCGATGTCCGCCGCCCAACGGATGGCTTGAGTAAGGTAGGGGACGGCAACTTCGGGTTTCATAAGGGGCGAGTGGGCGGAAAGACCCGAAACTTTCAGCCCTAATTCGTCCAGCGTTGCCCTATAGGCGAGTGGGTCTTCTTCCATGCTGAGCATGTGGTAGTAGCCTGCCTCAGCGAGCAGGTCTCGCCCCGTCGCCACGCACGGCTCAACGAACTCATACCCCAACTCGGCAGCTTTGCGGACGCCATACTCAAAAGGTTTGTCTGCATGGCGGACAAACTCCAAGTTGATACCGATGCCGATCGCCATCGCCCTTCACCTCCGAGCCGTATGGCACCTTGGCGACGCTGTGCTATCATTTTTACGGCTACACATTCCTGACCGCAAGGGGGCGTTTAGGATGGCGGAGAAGGTCGTGATCATTTACGGCAAAGACGGCTGACCCTACACGCGGGCGGCCCGTGAGGACTACGCCAAGCAAGGCTACAAAGTGGACTACCGCAACGCCCAGACCAACCCGCAGTTCTTGCAAGAAATGCTCCAACTCACTGGCGGGCAGCGCAAAGTGCCTGTCATTGTGGAAGACGGCAAGGTCACTATCGGTTACGGTGGCACCTGAGGGGTATGACCTCTTCGGCGGTTCGCCGAAGGCAAATGGTGTCCCCCGCACGGTAACGACGCACAAAACGGCAGGGGCACAGCCAACTGTGCCCCTGCTGTGTCTCTTTTCGTTCACGCCAACACTTGCTGCAGGGCGTTCGCCAACCCCTGCAGCCACTCGCTTTCTATTGCCGCTTCTGCCTCGCTCACGCCCAACTCTACCTGCACTGATGACGACTTCAAAGTCCGTCACTGATTTTTGCTCGCGGACGCGGACAAACGGGTTTGCGCTTGCGTTCGCGTGGCTCTTCAACTGTTTCTTCCCCCAGTAACACCTGCATTGCCCTACCCAATTGCATCGCTGCCAATTCGTCGCTGCCGAAGATTTACGGGCGCATTGCTTTGACGCGGCGGCAGGCAAACAAACTGGGGTTCCGCACAGCCTCAGCCGCCAACCGCTTTGCGCCGTCGCGGGCGTCAACGACGATTGGACAACAAGAGACGCAGTGGACGAACAATGAAGGTGAGCGGTTGACTTAAGTTACGCCCTCAAACTCGCCTTCACGCCCGACGATTAAACGCGCCTTGTCCGTCAGAGGTCACTTGCACCATTTGTCCAGCCACTCGCCGATGCGGTTTAGGCGGTCAATGCGCAAATCGGGCGGACCGCTGCGGCTGAGACCGTGACTGGTCTCTTGCGGGTAGCGGACGAAAACGACCTCCTTTTTGAGCCGTTTGAGCGCCGCAAATAATTCCTCCGCTTGACCGATGGGGCAGCGCAAGTCTCCCTCGCTGTGAATGATCAACAGCGGTGTCTTGACATTTGCTGCGTAACGCAGGGGCGACTGCTCCCACAACTTTTCGGGACGATCCCAGAAGTTACCTTGCCAATAGCCGTCGGGTTTGAAGGGATAGTCGCTTGTCCCTGCCATGCTGACCAAATCCACGACGCTTCGGTCGGTGATGGCGCATTTGAATCGGTCGGTGTGAGCGACAATCCAGTTCGTCATGTAACCGCCATAACTTCCACCTGCGACTGCCATGCGAGTTTCGTCCACATAAGGCAATGAAGTGGCGAAATCGGCGGCAGCCATGATGTCCTTGAAGTCCACATCGCCCCAATTGCCCCGAATGATCGCGGCGAAACTTTCGTCGTAGCCCATGCTGCCGCGCGGGTTGGTGTAAAACACGATGTAGCCCCGCGCGGCGTGCCACTGGAACTCGTGGAAAAAGGTGTTGCCATATTGCGCGTGCGGACCGCCGTGAATGTAGAGCAGCAGCGGATACTTGTGCGTCGCGTCAAAGTCGGGCGGTTTGAGCAGCCAGCCTTGAATTTTCGTCCCGTCAAAACTGTCAAACCACACTTCCTCAGGTTCGCTCAGTTGCACCTTGTCCAGCCATTCGCCGTTCAGGCGCGTCAGTTGCCGCAACTTCGTCGCGACGGCGACGCTGGCAGTTTGTATTTGCAGCGTGAAGAGTTCGCCGGGCATCGTCGGCTTGCTCAGTGCCAGCACGAACAACGACGCAGTCCTGTCGGCGCTAAAGGCGTAAATGTCCATCGCCCCGTCTGTGAGCGGTTGCCAGTTACCGTGCATATCGGCAGTGTAAAGGTGGCAGTTGCCTCGGTCGCTGACGGTGAAGAACACGCGGTCGCTTCCGGCGCTCCAAATCGGGCGCCCGCCGCCCGTAAAGGCTTCGCGCATGTCGGACAGAGTTGCGTTGCCGACATCTCTGTCAAGGGTTGCTGTCAGACATCGGACTTCATGAGAGTGCGGGTTGACGACCCAAACCTTATCGTTGCGGGGCACCCAAGGGTCATCCTTGCTTTCGTGCCCGATGTAGGCGATCCATTCGCCGTCGGGCGACCAAGCGAGGTTGCCCTTGTAGCCTGTCGGGGTCGGCACCTTTGTCAATTCTCCGCCTTCGGACGCGACCAGCCAGATGTCCACCTCGTAGGGCTTCTCTTCGGGGTCATCGCTGCGGTTGGCGGCGAAAGCGATTTTGTTGCCGTCGGGCGACCACACGGGCGAATGATCGTCGTAATCGCCGTCGGTGATTTGCCTGGCTTCACCCGTTTGAGCGTCGCAAACCCAAATGTGCTGGCGCATGTCCAAAAAACCAACGCCGTCAAGACGGTAGAACAGGCGCGTGATGACGCGGGGCGGGTTGGACTTGCCCGTCTCCTGCCGCTTCTTGCGGGCTTCCTGCGTCCAGTCAGGGTGGGTTGGACGGAAAGTGAAGGCAATTTTGCTGCCATCGGGCGACCAAACGGGTTCGCCGATGCTACCCTCGTCCAATTTCGTCAACTGCCACGCTTCGCCGCCATCGGTGCGGATGAGCCAAATTTGTGACCGCTTCTCTCTCATGTCGGTGCGGACGAAAGCGATTTTGTTGCCGTCGGGCGACCACCGGGGCGCGGCGTCGCTGACTTCGCCGAAAGTGAATTGGCGCACTTCACCTGTCAACAAATCCGCCAGCCAAAGGTGAGAGAGGTAGCGGTTCTTTTCGCCGTCAACCGTCTTGACCGTGAAAACGCATTTCGTCCCGTCGGGGCTGACCTGCGGGTCGCCGACAAGTTTAATCGCCAGCAAATCTTCAGCGATGACCTTGCGCTTTGCCATGCCTCTTCTCGCCTCCCTTCAGCCGCGGTCTCATCCGACAGCGCAATAAGCCCGCACAAAATTTGCCATAGCCCGTGCTTTGATGTCCAAATGTGTTGAGTAATGGGGTTTGATCGGAGGGCGGCTCTCCTGAGCCGCTGCAAAGAAATCGGCGCGTCAGAGACGCACCCTCCGAACGACAAGGTGGCTCTCGGAGGGCGGCTCTCCTGAGCCGCCGCATGGCGGTGCGTTGGGAGACGCGCCCTCCGAACGACAAGGTGGCTCTCGGAGGGTGGCTCTCCTGAGCCGCCGCATGGCGGTGCGTTGGGAGACGCGCCCTCCGAACGACAAGGTGGCTCTCGGAGGGTGGCTCTCCTGAGCCGCCGCAAAGAAATTGGCGCGTCAGAGACGCGCCCTCCGAGGCACTGCCGGAAGGAAAATTCAACAAAGCACCAAAGGAGAAAGCGCTTGACAAGAGGCTGCTGTCACAGCCTGCGGCGCAGGATAGCGAAGCGGCGGGTTTCGCGGAAGCCGAAGCGGCTGTAGACCTTTTGTCCTGTCTCCTCGCTTGTCCACAAGACCCACGCGTTATGGAACCCTTTGCGCCGCATCGTTTGCAGGCATTTGACCATCAGCACGGTGCCGATACCCCGTCCCTGCATGTCGCTGCGGACGCCGTAAGGTCCAAAATGTTCGCCTTCAAATTGGCAATAGCCGACGATCTCGTCGTCACGCCACGCGACGACGAATTGGTCAAAATCGCCCAAGCCTTTTGTGATGTCCGTTAGCAAGTCGCGGGCGTGACGGACCCAATCGCCGGGCATGTGGGTTTTCAAAAACGCCATCAGGTCGGGGATCTCATGGGGGTGCAAGTTCCGCACCTCAATGCCTTGCTCACGCAACTGTCGCTCCCGCTCGGCGTAAGGGGTGTCGTCAAACAGGACGATGTTAGCGTCCATGCTGATGGCGTGGGCGACAGTTTCAAAGCCATGTCGCTGCAAAAAAGCCAGCCCGTCGGCATAATGCCGCTCGTCCACGCCGGGCACGAAGTAGTTAGGCGTGTAGGGCGAAATCAGCACCTCAGTGCGTTGGGCGTCGCGGAAAAGTTGCAGTGCCTGTTCCAACAGCAGTGCCCCGACGCCTTTGTGCCGTCGCGCTGGATGG
Source organism: bacterium HR17 (assembly GCA_002898575.1). Lineage (NCBI taxonomy): Bacteria > Candidatus Fervidibacterota > Fervidibacteria > Fervidibacterales > Fervidibacteraceae > Fervidibacter > Candidatus Fervidibacter japonicus. The sequence goes on along the minus strand of BEHT01000026.1, from coordinate 38,072 downwards.
ACGCCGAAGGCGGTAATCCAACCCCGCTCAGGCTCCATGCCGACCTTCTCCATCGGCACGCGACGAATCAGGCACAAAACAAAGCCGACAACTTGCCCGTCCTCGTCGGCGATCAGCAGCCAATCGGGGTCAAAGTTGGGGTCCAGCAATACCTTGCGGTGAAAGGTGCGCCGGTCAATGGGGTCGTAGGGCAAGGCGGCGTTCCACACCGCTAAAAATTGTGCTTCGTCGCCGCTGCGGTAGCCCCGCACTTTCACCATCGGCGTTCGCCTCCAAAGCCACAGCGTGGCGCGTCACAGCGTGTCGCGTTTCTGACGCATGCGCCATTCGTCCACGGCAAAGGTTTGGGCGTGAAGGACGCCGATCTCAATGCCCCGCAACCGCGTGCGGGCGTGATACCAATCCCAGTAAGGGAAACCGCCTTCGCCCCGCCCGATGGCGAAGCACTTGAACGCCCGCTCCCATTCGGCGAACACATCGCTGATGTCCACATAGACGAAGGGGCGGAAGTTCTCGGCGTCCTCCCAGTTTTCGGCGTAGTAAAGGCGCATCCCGCGCGCTGGCGGCAGACCGTCCAAGTCAAAATGCGGGTTGGCTGCCATGAACACGGCGCGCCGGGTCAAATGGTGGGTCGCTATGTGATCGCTGTGGATGCTGCCGTGCCAATGGGTGATGACGACCTGTGGCTGCAACTGTCGCAGCACTTTGGCGAGTTCGCAGGCGATGTCGTCGCTGACGGTCAACTCGCCGTCGCGGTAGGGCAAAAAGTGCGGGGTCACTTGCAAGACGGCGGCAGCGGCTTCCGCCTCGCGTCGCTTTTGCGCCCCGTATTCTTCGGGCGATAGCCGATAGTTCCCCTTTTCGCCCAGCGTCAGGTGAACGATGTGGGCATCCCAACCGCTGCGGGCATGTTTAAGCAGCGTCGCCCCTGCGGTGAATTCCATATCGGCGGCGTGGGCACCAATCGCCACGATGCACGGTCGTTCCTTCATCGCGCCCCCTCTCCTTTGTTTTGTGGGCGTTTTACGGGTAAATGCCCCGTAGCCGGATGGCTTCGGCGACGCGGCTAACGGCGAGGATGTAAGCGGCGGTGCGCATGTCCACACTGCGGTCGTGAGCGATTGTCCAGACCTCACCGAAGGCACGGCGCACCACTTGGCGCAATCGTTCGTTGACCTCTTGTTCCGTCCAGAAAAATTGCTGCAGGTCTTGCACCCACTCAAAGTAACTGACGATGACGCCGCCGGCGTTCGCTAGGATGTCGGGGACGATGAAAACGCCTCTGTCGCGTAAGATGGCGTCAGCTTCAGGCGTGATGGGTCCGTTGGCGGCTTCCACGATCAACCGGGCTTTAATCTTGCCGGCGTTGCGTTCGGTGATGACCCGTTCCACGGCGGCGGGCACCAAGATATCGCAGGGGAGTTCCAGCAACTCCTCGTTGGTGACGAAGTCGCCGTCCCGGTAGTCGGACACCGTTTTCGTCTGGCGTTTGTGGGAGGTCAACCGCACTGGGTCCAAGCCGTTGGGGTTGTAGATGCCGCCCTTGATGTCGCTGAGGGCGACGATTTTGCACCCGATGGCATGTAGCAGGAGCGCGACGACGCTGCCGACTTTTCCGAACCCTTGCACGACGACGCGGGCGCCTTCCAACCGCATGCCCAAACGGTTGGCGGCTTCTTCCACGCAGATGGCGACGCTGCGACCAGGCGCTTCCCGTCGCCCCCGCGACCCGCCGATGTTGACCGGTTTGCCCGTCACGACGCCCGGCACCGAGTAGCCGACATTCATGCTGTAGGTGTCCATCATCCACGCCATCACGCGCTCGTCGGTGCCCATGTCGGGGGCTGGGATGTCCTTTTCCGGTCCCAGCAGCAGGATGAGTTCGGAAGTGAACCGGCGGGTGAGCCGCTCCAGTTCGCCGTCCGAGAGCTCAGCCGGGTTGCACACGACGCCGCCTTTGGCGCCACCGTAGGGCAAATCCACGACGGCGCATTTCCAAGTCATCAGCATCGCCAGCGCCTTCACTTCGTCCATCGTCAAGTTGGGCGAGTAGCGGATGCCGCCTTTAGCGGGACCCCGCGTCAAGTTGTGGTGGACACGCCAACCCGTGAAGACCCGCAGTGACCCGTCATCCATCTTGACGGGGATGGAAACCTCCAAGGTGCGCTTACAGTGGCGTAAAAACCCATGGATGCGTGGGTCAAGATGCATCAGTGCGGCGACGCGGTCCAACTGGCTGGTCACCATTCCCCACAAGGTCTCCTCGCGCGTGCCGACGACCATCGCCTTCAGCGCCCTCCTTGTCGTGATCGCTTGCACTCCCACGACAGTTTGCCATCTAACGCAGGGGAACTGGCGGGGGCGGTTGGCGCTCTATGAACCGATGGGTTTGTTGCCAGAGCAACCGCCAACTGCCCACTTGCCAGGTCCGTAACCGTCCGTCCCATCCGCCGGCGACCAACCGCTTGCCATCGGGGCTGAACGCCACCGCCTCTACGATGCCGTTTGTGCGCAGCGAAACAACCAAACGCCCCGTTGCCACCTCCCAGACATCCACGCGATGTCCGAAACCGCCCGCTGCAACCCATCGTCGGTCAGGGCTGATGCTGACACGGTTGTAGATGCGGGTAGCGACCCGACCTGTTGGCGTCTTTGGCGACTCCAACTTCCGCAGTTGCCGCAACGCCGTCATGTCCCACAGCCGCACTGTGCCGTCCCATCCTGCCGACGCTAACAGCCGCCCGTCCCGCGAGACGGCGAGGCTGTTGACCCACGGGCGCGGCGGTTGCCACTGGTTACCGACCCGCACCTTCCAAGTCACATCGTGAGCGTGCCCTTGCAAGAGCGCCAAGCGTTGCGTCGTCGGAAACGCCAAAACGACGATGCCCTCTTTGCCGTTGACGACTTCGCCTAACCCTCCTACGGCTAACCAACGCCCTTTCGGGTCAAAGACAACAGCCTTGACAAACGGTGGATTTTTGAAGCGGAACATCATCAGTAACTGCTCCAAACGCCGGCGCTCCCGCTCCGTTGGTGTGACGCCAAAATCGGGCAAGGGAGGCAAGGGTTTAACGAAGTCGCCCGTGAGCACGCGGATCATGCGGCGCATTTGGGGGCGCTGCCAATCGCGTCCTTGCCGTTGATACAGGTAAACGCGCCCGTCCCACAGCCCCACTGCCAACCAGTTGCCGTCGGGGCTGAACGCTACCGCTTCCACGCCGTTGGTCAACACGAGGGTGCGTTGCAACTTCGCTTGGCGCACATCCCAAAGGTAAACACGGCTGTCCATGCCACCGACTGCCAGAAAGCGCCCGTCGGGGCTGAAGGAGAGGGCTTTGGGGATCCCTTCGTAAAACCGTCGGGGCGGCAAATAGTAAGCGACCACTTTGCCCGTCGCAGCGTCCAAGATGTCCACACTGCGCTGCTCGTGCGCGCCGAACTGCGCTGACCAACGGGCGCTGGCGGCGATATAGCGCCCGTCCGGGCTGAAAACAACTGCAAAAAATTCGCCCACCGGCATACCGCTTTCCAACGCCGGTGTGGAGGGAGCGATGGGGGGAATGTTGCTGGGAGGAGGTGCTTTCCCTTGCGGCTGCTGTGGCGGCGGAGCGGCGGCGAAGGTCACCGCAACAGCAAAAAGAACGCTGATACCGATAATATCGCGTCGCATGCCCGAAACACCTCCAGCACAAATTTTAGGCGCCATGTCCTTGACGCGCCAACTTTCACGCGGTGGGGGACGCCTTGCGGCGCCGTCCCCGCCACGTGGTCTCTCGCACGCCGTTGCGGTGATTGATCACTAACGCTAGGGCGAACAGCCAATCCGACAAACGGTTCAAGTAGCCCAGCACGGTTGGGCGCACTGGTTCCTCAGCCGCCAACGCGACCACGCGTCGCTCCGCGCGCCGACAGACTGCGCGGGCGACCTGCGCGAGGGCAGCCGCTACCGTCCCACCAGGCAGGACAAATTGCGGCGGTATCGGGGCTTCTTGTTGGAACTGGTCTATTTGCCGCTCCAACGCCCGAAGGCGGGTTGCCGACAGGCGCACCGACGGTCGGTGCGATGGGGCTGTCGCCAGTTCCGCACCCAGCGTAAACACATCCCGTTGGATTTGCGCCACCAAGCGCGCCAGTTGGGCGTCCGTCAAATGCGCCCGCAGCAATCCTAGCGTCGCGTTGAGTTCATCCAAAGTGCCGTAGGCGTCCACGCGTTGGTGACTTTTCGGGACGCGCCCACCGATTAAATCGGTCATGCCCGTATCACCGCGCCGCGTGTAAAGGCGCCTTGTCATAGCTGCGTTGAACCTCCCCTCATCAACGCCATCGTCACAGAGCGCGGCAACGCCCCAAAATTCTGTCCACCACCGCGCACCGCAGTTCGCCACCGCGTCCGACGGAGGGCGGTCCAGCATGGGCGTCGCGTTACATTGTGACAACCTCGGCAAAGCCTTTGGGCGCCGATGGCTGTTTCGGCACCTGTCTGTAACGGTTTCCAGCGGGACATGCGTCGTTATCGTCGGCCCGAACGGGTCGGGCAAAACGACGCTGCTGCGGATGTTGTGCGGCTTAGCCGCGCCGACGGAAGGAGCCATTTGGTGGCATCGGGACGGTTTGCGTGTGCCGCCGCGCATGGCGCGGCGATGGTTAGGTGCTGTGCTGCCGGACTGTGAACCGTATGCCGAACTGACCGCCGCAGAAAACTTGCAAATGGTTGCGGCTTTGCAGGGCGTCCCGACGGAACGCGCCGCAGAATGGCTGGAACGTGTGCAGTTGCGCCATGCACAGCATCAACTTGTCGGGACCTTTTCATCAGGCATGCGGTTGCGGTTGAAATTGGCGATGGCGTTGGTGCATACGCCCGTCGTTTTGCTGTTGGACGAACCGACGGCGTTTTTGGACGCTGCGGGGCGCCACCTCGTGGGTGAGTTGATTGCTGCTCAAAAACAGCGGGGGTTGGTCGTTCTCGCAACCAACGATGAAAGGGATGTGGCGTATGGCGACCGGCAAATCATCTTGGGCACCGACACAGCGCCCACCGCAGATTGAACCGACGGCGCGTTCAGCGTGGTGGCGGCAAGCGCTTGCCATCACCGCCAAAGACCTGCGCCAAGAATGGCGCACCCGCCATGCCAGCGCCACTGCCATCGCTTTCGCCCTCATTGCCCTCACCGCTGTCAGCCTCAGCGTCGGTTCGCTGCGGACGGCGCCCGATTTGGCGGCGGGCGTGTTGTGGGTCGTATTGTTTTTTGCCGCTGTCATCGCTTTGGGACGCGCCTTCACCAAAGAGGAAGATGCTCACACTGCGGATGTGCTGCGGTTGAACGCCGACCCTATTGCGGTGTTTGCGGGTAAGTGCTTGTTCAACTTCGCGTTGTTGACCGCAGTCAGCCTCGTCACCGTCCCGTTGTTCGCGGTCGTAATGGAGTTGCCTTTGACTGTCCCCAGCGCGTTGGCGATCGCAGTGATCGCCGCCTCGGTGGCAATGGCGGCGCTGGGCACATTGCTGGGTGCCATCTTGGCGAAAGCCCAGAGTCGGGGGGCGTTGTTAGGCGTGGCAGCGTTTCCCGTGTTCTTCCCTGCGTTGGCTGCGGCGCTGCAAGCGACCGCTGCAGCGTTTGGCGCTGCGCCTGATCCCCGCGAACCGCTCCAGTTTCTGTGCGCTTACGCTGGCGCCGCCGTGTTGGGTGGAGCGCTGCTGTTTGAGGCTGTGTGGTGAGCGCCCTTCACAGTTCGCCTCCGTCGTGCGGTTCAGCGGACCGCATCGCCATCGCGCGTTCCCGCCGCTCCGCCACCAGCGATAGGAGGATCGTGATCGTCAGCACCGCCAGCACGACTCCCAGCGAAACGGCGACGGGGATGGGATAAACTTCGCTGAGCAGCATCTTGATGCCGATGAAAATGAGGATGATCGCCAACCCCTCATCAAGGTAGCGAAACAGTTGCATGACGCCCTCCAGCAGAAAGTAGAGTGCCCGCAGCCCCAAGATGGCGCAGATGTTGGAAGTGAACACGATGAAGGGATCGCGGGTGATGGCAAAGATGGCGGGCACCGAGTCAACGGCGAACACGACATCCGTCGTCTCCACCGCCAGTAAAACCAACGCCAAAGGGGTGAACCGCCAGTGCCCATCTTCTCGGACGATAAAATGCTGCCCGACATAGCCTTGCGTTAGGGGGAGGAACCGCCGCGCCAATTGAATGACTGGGTTTTTCTCTGGGTCAACATGATCGTCCTTACGGCGTAGCAATTTGATACCAGATAGAACGACGATGGCACCGAACACATACACGACCCAATGGAACTTTTTGAGCAGCGCTGCGCCTGCTAAGATGAAAATGAACCGCATCACGATGGCGCCCAAAACGCCCCAAAACAGCACGCGGTGCCGATACGCAGGCGGAACGGCAAAGTAGTTGAACAACACAGCGAAGACGAAGATGTTGTCCGCCGACAGCGCCTTTTCCACGAGGTAGCCCGTCAGAAACTCCAGCGCCTCGCGCTTGCCCATCCAAAACAGCACGACCAAGTTAAACAGCAACGCCATCACGATCCAAACAACGCTCCAAATAGCGGCTTCACGAAGCGAAACGGTGTGGGCGTGGCGGTGGAACACGCCTAAGTCCACCATCAGCATGACAGCGACCACCGCTAAAAACGCAAACCATGCCCAGAGCGGTGCTTCCGTCATCAGAGTTCGTCACCCCCGCTCCTTCAGGATAACGCACCTTGCGTTGCCGTGACGGAGTATAGGCGTGCTACAATAGCGACTGGCAACCGCAAGGAGGTGCTGGCGGATGCGTTGGGCAGGTTGCGCGCTGGCGATTGTTCTGACCGGGCTCGTCGCAAGTGTCGGGACGGCTCAAGTTGTCATCGTTTCTCCCCGCGACGGCGAAACCGTTCGGTCGCGCCGCCTCACCGTGCGTGTCCAGAAACCGACTGACGACGGATATGTGATGGTATGGTTGGACGGCAAATTTGTGGCAGCCGTTTCCGCACCTTTTGAGATGACCCTTGACCTCGCAGAACGCGATGCGTTGACCGGTTCCCACACTTTGCGGGTTGTCGGCGTAGATAAAAGCCATCGCGTGGAAGGCGAAGCCCAAGTGCAGTTTCAGGTGGATTTGACGGGCGCCGGACTGGCGCAGGGTGAAACCCAGTTGACTTTTCAGGGGCGCACCGGCGAAATCTTTAGTTACTCCTTTCGCGGCGTTTCGGAAACAAAGGTGGAAGTGCCGACGAAAGCCATTCGGCGTAAAGTGCCCCATCTGAGCAGCAAGTTAACTTTTCGGTGGTTGCAAACGGTCCGCGACATCACCGTTGACCGCTTGTTACGCTTGGTCCGCTCTGTAGAGGAAGGAACGCTGGAGCGCGAAGCGCCTATCGCCCCTGCCGGGGTGGGAATGGGCATGATGGGCGGCGAAGCGATGGCACCCATGAGCGGGGCGCCGATGGGCGGACCGATGATGGGAGCGCCTTGGGCAGGGGGTGTGCCGGCTCCGATGGGTGCGCCGATGACCGGCATGCCAATGGCAAGCGCGACCAACCCCACACGGCTCCGCCTCCAACCGATTGAAAGCCAGCGCCTCGGCTTTCTGACGCTTTTGCCCAACGGCGAAGTGGTGACTGGACAAGAGTTGCCCAGCGTCGTTCGGTTCATAACAGCCAGCATTGACCTGTCAACCCCGGCGCGCCCGCTCAGGATCGGCGAAGTATGGCAAGGGCGCATGGTGCTGCCTCGCAACTTGGAAAACCTGACCCTTGTCGGTGCCCCGATGGGGGCGGGGGGGTTCGGCGGTGAGGAAGCGGTCGGTCCTTTCGGCGCCCCATTTCCTTACGGTGCCCCCAGCGGCTCCGCACCTTACGGACCGATCGCGCCCGGCATGGGAGCGCCGATGGGGCGACCGAGTAGTCCGATGGGCATGCCAGGACCCCTGGGCGTCCCCAACCTACCTGGCGCTGCGGTGGGCGCTACCGGCACGGTAGAGCGCAATGCTGATGCCTTTCTCGCCGACGCACCCGTGATTCAGGTGCCCGCCGTTCATCGTTTGGACGGATTTGAAATGTGGCGAGATGTCCTTTGTGCCCGCATCGTTAGCCGCTTCAAAATCGCTGCGGAATTGGACATCGCCGGAACGCAGCAGGCGGCTGGGATGGGCATGGGCGAAGGGATGACGCCGATGGGTGCCCCCATGATAGGTGCCCCGTTTAGGGGCGGCACACCACCCATGGCGGGTGTACCGACAGGTCCGATGCCTTTTGGCGGCACGACGGGCCAAATGCCAACCGCGCGCAAACTGACCGGCATCGGGGAAGGCACCCGCACCTTGTTGTTTGACCTCCAAAACGGTCGGGTCGTCTACGCCAAGGTGGAAGTCAAAGTGACTTTTACGACTGACTATCTTTCCGTGCTCCCGCTGCTTCAACAGACCCAACAGCCCAGCGCATCGATGACGGGAACGCCCTACGGGCAACCAGCCAGCCCCATGCCGGGGGCGTTCGGACCAGGCATGGCACCTATGCCAGGCGCGCTGGGTCAACCGCCGATGTTCAGAGGCATGCCGGGGGTAGGGATGGAAAGCGCACCGGGCGCGGAAAGCCCCATGCCAGGTGCACCAAGCCCACCACCATATGGGACACCGTTCAGCGGTGCGCCCAGCGCCGTTACACCTCCCTTCCGCAATGTCGCCGCTAAAGTGCTTTACACCTACACCGTTGAAAACACTTTAGAGGCGAGCGGACGGCTGGACATGGCGCTGAAGTATTTAGGCAGTCGGCATTAGCCGGCGTTCTCATTGTCGCACCAACCGAAAATCGGCTAAATGCAAAAGCAATTGTTCCACCCGATGCAACAGCGCCAGCCGGTTGCGGCGGATTGACGGCTGCTCGTGCATGACCAGCACCTCGTCAAAAAAGCGGTTGATGGTCGGCGCCAATTCTGCCAATGCACTAAAGACGCCGGCGAAATCGCCGGCTGAAGCGCGTTCGGTGACTATAGGGAACACTTGCTCAACGGCGCGATATAAAGCGCTTTCCGCTTCTGTCTGGAAAAGCGCCGGCTGCACGGTATCGTCCAGACTTTCACCGCGCTGCCGCGCTTGCATGAGGATGTTGGTCACGCGGGTGAAAGTGTCTACAGTGGTGCGGAAGTCGTGTGGGCGAGCCCGTCGTAGCTTTTGCAAGGTGTCGGCGCGCGCAAAAACAGCAGGCACCATGTCTATGCCAGCCGCCAGCACAGCGCCGCGCAGGTCATGGTCAATCCCTTCGCTCTCCAACAACGCCTCTAACCGTTCCCGCAAAAACGCCAACAAACGCGCTTGCGCCTCCTTGGGCTCACTTTGCGCTATACCTGCATCCGCAAGCGTCTTCAGCCCCAACGCCAGCAACGCAGTCAACGACGCCTTTACTTGGGCGGGAGGGTGGCGCAACAACACGAGCAATGTCGTTGCCGCTCGGCGTAACCCCAACGGGTCATGGGACCCTGTAGGCACCATGTCGCGGTCAAAACACGCACATAAAGTGTCCACGCGGTCTGCTACCGCCAGCAGCCACCCGACGAGGTGGCGCGGTAGGGTGTAATCTGGCGGTTGCGGCTTGTAGTGGTCTTCAATCGCCCATGCCACTGCAGGTGGCTCGCCGTCCAGCAAAGCGTAAATGCGCCCGATGACACCTTGCAACTCGGTGAATTCGTTGACCAATCGCGTCGCCAAATCCGCTTTGCACAGTTCAGCGGCGCGCTGGACGAGAGCAAAGGTATCGGCGTCAACGCCCCATTGGGCACAGAGCGCTGCCGTCAACGCTTTGAGCCGTTGAGTTTTATCTGCCATCGTCCCCAAACCCTGTTGGAACACGATGTCCGCTAAGCGCGGCACGAACGCTGTGAGCGGTTGCTGGCGGTCTTCGGCGAAATAAAAGCGGGCATCTTCAAAGCGCGCTGTAATGACTTTTTCGTTCCCCCGACGCACCGTTTCGGGGCGGCTAGGAGCGCCGTTGCAAACGACGACGAAAAACGGCAGCAGTTGCAACGGTTGCTCCGTGGGCGCCGCACGGGCGATGGGGAAATAGCGCTGGTGGTGCATCATCACGGTGACTAACAATTCCGGCGGTAACTCCAGATAGCGCGGGTCAAACGAGCCCAACAGGGCGACCGGTTCTTCCACAAGGAAGTTCACCTCCTCTAACAATTCGTCGGGCATAAGGGCGGTGCCGTTGCATTCTGCGGCTGCCGCTTGCACCTGGGACCGGAGCAGAGCACGGCGCCGAGCGGGGTCAACGATGACCCGTCCCAGTTCCAACGCTGACTCATAGAGGGCGGCAGTGGTCAAAGAGATGGGTTTACCTCGGCTGGATCCGTCGGTGAACCGGCGCCCGTAAGTGACGCGGTCGCTGCGGACACCCGCAATCTCAAACGGGATAATTGCCTCATCTAGCAGGGCGACGATCCAGCGGATGGGGCGTCCGAACCGTAGCCCACTGGGCTCCCAGCGCATCGTCTTGGGGAACGATAGCTGGCGGATGAGGTGTGGCAGCGTGGCTGCGAGCACTTCTATTGCTGGGCGCCCCTCATCGCGTTTGACGGCGAAGACGAACTCGCCTTTGTCCGTCGCTTTGATGACTAAATCGCTCACGGCGACGCCTTGGGCGCGGGCAAAGCGCTCAGCGGCTTCAGTGGGGCGCCCGTGAGCGTCAAAGGCGGCTTGACGGGTTGGACCGCGCACCTCACGGATGATAGGCGTTTGGTGTTCGGCGACATCGGCGACGAGCGCCGCCAACCGGCGCGGTGTGCCCATTGTGCGGACAGTGCCGTGCGGCAACCGCAATTCATCAAGGGTCTGTTCCAACAACTTGCGGAGTTGAACTTGCGCCGGCACCATAAATCGCGCTGGCATCTCTTCCGTGCCGATTTCCAAAAGCAGCGTTTTCGCCAATTTCATATCACCCTCCTCATCGCTCCAAATAGTAGCGTCACTCGCCACAGCGTGTCGCTACAATTGAAAGCGCCGTTCGGGGGTAAAGCGCTTCGCTTGAGGGAGGTCGGCTGGATGGAGCGCAAATTAAACCGAGTGCGATTGACCGTCAACGGGCGTTTACACGAGATTGAAGTGGAGCCCCGTGAACGATTGTTGGATGTCCTTCGCTACCGTCTGGGCTACACGGGTCCCAAAGAAGGATGTGGCACCGGCGACTGCGGCGCTTGCACTGTCCTGCTGGACGGCAAGCCGGTCACTTCCTGCTTAGTGTTAGCCGTCGCCGCCAACGGACGCACCGTCACGACGGTGGAAGGTATCGCCCAAGACGGGCGGTTACACCCCGTCCAAAAAGCCTTCGTAGAGTTGGGCGGATTGCAATGTGGCATCTGCACCCCCGGCTTCATCGTCAACGCCGTCGCTTTGCTGAACGAAAACCCTAACCCGAACGAGCAGTTTGTGCGTTACTGGTTGGCGGGCAACTTGTGCCGCTGCACTGGCTACCACAAGATCGTGCAAGCGGTGTTGACGGCTGCCCGTGAGTTGCAATCCCAAGCGCAAAAGACACCGTAGGGAGCGGTGGCTTTAAAGCCCTTCCCAAGCCGACGGCGCGGCGCGTAGCGATGGTGTGACCTGCTTGAGCAGGGTCACTTGCGAGGGTGTGATGTCCACGACGGCGTAATCGCCCAACGCCGTGACGCCCACATTGATGACCCACTGTCCGCTTTTCAACTGCCGCGCTTGGGGTCTGTGCAAATGCCCGCATAAATGCAACCGAGGTTGCACCTGTCTGAACGCCTCCAGGAAACACCGTTGCCCGCCGTGGGTGCCCTTCGGCGTCTCGTCGGCTAACCCAATGGGACAGCCGTGCGTCAACAGCACTGTCACCTCCTGCCCCGCCAGTTGCCGAGCGATCGCTGCCACTTCTTCAGCGGTGATGTAATGAGGTTTGCGGCGGCTTTTTGCCCAGATGCCGTTAATGCCTGCCAACCGCACCCCGTCGCGGTCAAGGACGATCCCGTGGGGGAGTAGGACAGGTGTCCCGTCACGGTTTTGCAGCGTCTGCAACAGCGCTAAATCGTCGTGGTTTCCGAACACGGTGTGAACCGGCACGCGATCCAGCAAGCGTTCAAAGCCGTCGCGAGACACTTGACCGGGGTCGCCCCAGTCGCCGACGCAGAGCACCAATGCGGGCTTTTCCGTTTCCAACGCTTGCCACAGTCCATCCCACCGACCGTGCAAATCACCGACGACCAACACACGCATGACGGGCATGCCTCCTTTATTGCCGTCCTATAATTGCCACACGGCAGGAGCGCCTGCCGTTGCCCAGCGAGGGGACGACGCCATGATTGGGACGACCGTTGGCACGCGCTTCCATATTGTCAGCCGATTGGGCGAGGGGTGGTTGTTTACTGTTTACCGCGCCCGTGACCAATTGACCGGGCAACCGGTCGCCGTGAAAGTATTGCGCCCAACTTTTACGAGTATCCCATCGTTCACCGTTGCGTTGCAGCACGCTTGTGAGCAGGTGACGGGGTTGAGCCATCCCGCGTTGGTGCGCTACCTGACTGTCGGGGAGGTTAACGAGCGACAGCCGTTCTTTTGGGTGTGCGAACTGGTCGCGGGGCAAGAGTTAGCCCAACTGTTGCAACGGCGGCTTCCGTTAGCGTTGCCTCAAGCCTTGCAATTGGCTGTTCAAATTGCCGATGCCCTCGCCTATTTGCACCAACACAATATCGTGCACGGGGATTTGCGACCACATAACATCCTCGTCACAGCGCGGGGCGAGGTCAAGGTGGGTGATTACGGGCTTTGGATGGCGTTCACGGCGTCCCGCGTGGTGGAGACGGAATGGATGGAACGCGTTGCCCCTTATTTGGCACCTGAACGCTTTCAAGGCGACGAGGCGACACCCCAAAGCGACATCTACGCGCTGGGCGTTTTGCTTTACCAGATGTTGACAGGGCGTTTACCTTATGAAGCGGCGACGGTGGCGGAGTTTGCGCACTTCCACATGACGGCACTGCCCCCAGCGCCTAGCAGCCTCAACCCCGCTGTGCCGCCCCATGTGGATACATTGGTGCTGCAAGCGATGGCAAAGGACCCTCAGCGACGGTTTGATTCGGCGAACACTTTGCGCGCCATGCTGCAAGCGGCGTTGGCGTTAACCGACCTTGCGCCGTCCATCTCAACTGTCCCGCCACACCCCACCGCAACCCCTGCAGAGACACAAGTGTTGACCGAAGGCGCGGCAGAGGAGGAAAAACCCGTGTGGCGTCAGATTACTCAGTCGGCTCTCGCCATGTTAGGCGGCATGTTTTTGGGGCTGTTGGCAGTCAGTGTCATCGTTTACTACCTCTTGGTCGGGACGCGACCCCGCGAAGTCGTCGTGCCCGATGTCACGGGCTTGCCGTTGACGGAAGCGCAACGCCTGTTGGAAGAACGGGGGTTACACTTGCGCGTCCTGCGGCGCGAACCCCATCGCGATATCCCTCCCGACCACATCGTGCGCATGGAAGACCCAGAGCCAAACCGACGCGTCGTTGAAGGACGGGAAGTGCTTGTCGTGGTCAGCCAAGGCGTTACGCCGGCAACAGTGCCCGATGTGACGGGTCAAAAGGTGGCGGATGCGATCGCGGCGTTGAAAAGCGCACGGTTGCGGGTCGGTCAACGCGTGGAAGCGTTCAGCGAGACCGCACCTGCCGGCACCGTCATCGGTCAACAACCCCCGCCCTTGACCCAAGTGCCCGAAGATACGCCCGTTCACCTCATCGTCAGCAAAGGGGCTCCACCGCCCGAACCCGAAGTGAATTGGCGCGACCTGCCACCGGACGCTAAAGTCGCGCGCGTCGCCATCGTCGTGGGCGGCACGCAACTCCAGCAGGTCGTGCAAATCCAAGTCACCGATGCAGATGGCACGCGGGAAGTTTATCGCGGCGTTCATGTCCCTGGCGACCGCGTGAGCAAAACGGTCGTCGTGCGGGGCAGCGGGCGCATCCGCGTCCTCGTCAACGGGAAACCGGTCGCCCCTGATCAGGAGTTGTGACGCCCGATGCCAAAACCCACAGCCCTCCCCGATGAACTATTGGTGCAACGGGCGAAAGCCGGCGATTCATCGGCGTTTGATCAGTTGGTGGAGCGGCATTACCAAAAGGTGTTCGCTTTGGCGTTTCATTTGTTGGGCAACGCTGACGACGCTGCTGACGCGACCCAAGAGGCGTTCGTGCGCGCGTTTGAGCGACTGCACCAGTTTCGCGGTGACGCAACATTTTCCACATGGCTCTACCGTATCACAGTCAATATCTGCCGCGATGCGCGACGGCGGTTTCGCCCTACCCCGTTTTCGCAATTGAGCGAGGGCGACAAGGACACGCTAGACGCCGTCCTTGAATCAGCCGACCCAGACCCCGCAGAAGAATGGCAGCGGCGGGAACGGCGCGAGGCGGTGCACCGCGTCCTGCAGCGCTTGCCCGCAGAGTTCCAGCAGGTCCTCGTCTTGTGCGACTTGCAGGGGTTGACCTACGCCGAAGTGGCAGCGGTGTTGGGTGTGCCGGAAGGCACCGTCAAGTCGCGTTTGCATCGTGCCCGTCACGCTTTCAAGGAACTCTGGCAACAACTCCATCGGGAACAAACCTTCTCCCCGCCGCGTCCAAAGGGAGGCGAAAACCAATGACCTGTCAGCAAGTGCAACACCGCATGAGCCAATTTTGGAGCCACGAACTGCCGTCGGACGACGAGCAAGCGTTCGCCGCTCACTTGCGCACTTGCCCTATTTGCCGTCGTGAATGGGAGGCGTTTTGTGAAGCGATGGCGTCCCTGCGTCAAGCGCAAGCGCCGTCGGCGCCAGCCGATTTGCCAGCACGCATACGCACTACCCTACAAAGGCGGCAAACGCGCCGACGACAGGTCACGCGGCGTTGGGGATGGGTAGCCGTTGGAGCCGTTGCCACTTTAGTGGTGGTACCCCTGATGACGCGCCATTGGCAGCCCTCTTCAGCGCCTGCGCCGCTTGTCGTAAAAAGGCACAGCGCACCGCCGCCACCGCCCCCCCCTGCTCGCGCTCCGGCACCCCCGTCAACGACGCCCAAGTTAGCGGAACGACTACCGCCGCCCCGCCAACAACTGCTGCAACGGCGGTCGTTGCGTTCTGGTTCCGAGGCTGCGCCACCGCCTCACTTGACGGTGCCGCGCCGAGAAAGTGAAACACGGTCAGCGCCTTTAGCGCCGGGGTTAACCTCCCCACCTCCTCCCCCTCAAGTGGCGCAGTTGCCGTCAGAACACCGCCCCTCCAAAGACATCGCAAGGGGTGCGGATATACCTGCCCCTGCTCTCGCGCCCAGCGTGCCCCCAGCGACCGCGATGCGGGCACCAGTAAGCCCGCCACTGGCGGTTGAGAGGCAGTCCCCCCAACAGCCGTTGGCTTTATCGGTGCCACAAATGGGGCGGGCAGCGTCGGAACCGCTCAATCCGTCGGTGCAGATGCGTTGGGCGCGGTTTGAACCCGCCCGCGTCGGGCGCGTCGCCGTGTGGCAGCTTGCCCTGCAAGCGGACACACCGGTTTCTGTGAGCGTGTGGGTGCAGCCAACCGAGGGCGTGGAAGTACCGAACGCCCTCGTCTCGCAAGGAGCCGACCAACCCGGTCTACTGCTGTGGGAGGGCAAAGTCCTTCCCGATAAAGCCGCGTCCGTTCCCGTTTTGGCGCGCCCGACCCAAGCAGGGGCGCGCCGCATGACCCTCACCGTTGACATTAACGGTCAACACCGTCAATGGTTGCTGGTGTTTGCCGCCATTGAAACCAGTCGCGAAGTCAACTTCAACGCCATCAGTTTGCAGCAGGAACGCTGGTCCTTGTGGGCGCTCCTTTACCATCTGGCGTGGCAAATTCAAGGGGCGTTCCTTGTCCCACACGCCCTCGCTGACGCTTCCGTCACCGTGCCCACCGGCACACGGACATTGGCGGAGGTGCTGAACGCCACAGCCCAGCAATTAGGCGGGCGCTGGCTGCAAACCGGTGCAGCGTTTGCCTTCCTTGAAGGCGCAGCCCAATCGCGCCGCTGATAACCGATGCGCAAAGGAGGGCGAAGCGTTGATGCGGGTGTGGGTGTTGCTGATAAGCATGGCGTTGACCGGCGCCATCGCCGCTCGGCAGGACTTTAAAGTGGCTCTCGTGACGCCCGGTCCCATCAGCGACGGGGGCTGGAACCAATCGGCTTACCAAGGGTTGCAGCAGATTCGACGCCAATTGGGCGCCACCGTCACGCACGTAGAAGTGCGAGCGCCGGCGGAGTATGCGGAAGCCTTTCGCGATTTTGCAGCGAGGGGCTACCGGATGGTTATCGGGCATGGGTTTGAGTTCGGCGATGCAGCGCTGCAAATAGCGCCCCAGTTTCCCCGCACCTTCTTCGTCATCACCTCGGGACGGGTCAAAGCCCGCAATGTCGCGTCGCTGGAACTGCGGCTTAACGAAGCCGCGTATTTGCTGGGCGTCTTGGCGGCGCGGATGAGCCGAACGAAGAAGTTAGGCTGCATCGGCGGAATGAAAATCCCGTCAGTGGAACGCGCTTTTGCGGGGTTCGTCGCCGGCGCCAAACGCACCGACCCCAGAGTGCAGGTGCAGGTCGCTTACATCGGTAACTTTGAAGATGTCGCCGCCGCCAAAGAGACCGGGCGCGCCCTTATTCGGTGGGGCGCTGACTTTCTGTTCCATGACGCCGACGCGGCAGGCGTCGGCGTGTTCCAAGCGGCTCGTGAAACCAAAGGTGTTTACGCTTTCGGCGCCATCAAGCCCCAGCACCAGGTCATGCCCGATGTCGTGCTCGCCAGCGCCGTCGTAGATGTGCCGCACGGGTTCCTGTATGTAGCGCGGTTGGTTCGAGCCGGCAAGTTACGGGGCGACATTGTCCACTTGGGGCTGCGGGAAAAAGCAGTCGGCGTTGTGTTCAACCCCCGACTCAAACGCCGCATCCCAGCGAAATTGCTGGCGGAATTGCAACAGGTGGAGGCTGCTATCAAAGCCGGACGCATCCGCGTGCCCGACCGGTTGTGACACTGCCTTTGCGGTCGGATTGAGCGACATCGGCGGATCGTGACGGCTAAAATTGTTGAGCGGAGGGATGCCCGAGCGGACGAAGGGGCGCGACTCGAAATCGCGTAGGGGCGTTAAAGGACGCTCCTCCGGGGTTCGAATCCCCGTCCCTCCGCCATGACCTGCGTAAGCGCCCCGTCAAACGGAGCGATGCCCGAGTGGACGAAGGGACCCGGCTGGAAACCGGGTAGGGTCCGAAAAGGACCCTCCGGGGTTCGAATCCCCGTCGCTCCGCCATTGAGCCAGCCGACGCTGTGGCGATGAGGTGCTGTGAGGGTGTTGGTCAAGCGGGATGTTGCCGGTTTCCTACCGACGCACCCGTCTGTCCATGCGGCGACCTTGACACAAACGCGCGGGGGCACATTGCTTTGCGCCTTTTACGCCGGCGACTACGAAAAAGCGCCTAACCAAGCCATCTTCATGGCGTGGGGGCAACCGCAAGGAGACGGCACGGTCGCGTGGCGATTTGAGCCCTCTCCCCTTGTGGACACGCCTGGCAAAGCCGATGGCAACCCCGTTCTGTTTACTGCCCCCGACGGCGCGGTGTGGCTCTTTTTCGTCACGCTGCAGGGACAAAGTTGGGCGACGGCACTGTTGTTCGCGATGCGTTCGCTGGACGACGGTCGTAGTTGGACGGCGCCGCAGTTGCTTTCGGCGGTGCAAGGTTACATGGTGCGCACCAAGCCGCTGGTGCTGCGGGACGGGGCATGGCTGTTGCCCCTTTACGACGAACGGCGCTGGCACCCTGTCTTTTGGCGTTCTGAGGACGCAGGGCGCACTTGGCGCGAAGTCGCTGTCTTGCACCAGTGGCGCGGACTCATTCAGCCGGCGGTCGTGGAACTGGCAGACGGACGCTTGGTGGCTTACTGCCGCAGCACCGTCGGGCGAATCGTCCGGATCACTTCCACCGACGGCGGGCACACTTGGACGGCGCCGGAACCGACCGAGTTGCCCAACCCTAACGCGGCGGTGGACTTGGTGCGGTTGCCTGACGGGGCGTTAGTGCTGGCGTTCAACGACAGCACCCATCAGCGTTCACCGCTGAGCATCGCCTACTCGCCTGACGAAACGCAGCGTTGGACGGTTATCCGCGACTTAGAAGTCGGCGACGGCGAGTTCAGTTACCCGTGCCTACTGGCAAGCGCTGACGGTTGGGTGCACTGCGTTTACACCTACCGTCGCCAGACCGTTCGGCACGCAGCCTTTGACCGCTCGTGGCTGCGCGGGGGCAAATGACAAACAAGGGGGGTTAGAAATGGGCGGTACAGTCCGATGGTTGGGGGTGCTGGTGGTGATGGCTCTTTGCCGCTCCGCCGGAGCGACGGTTATTGAGGGTTTTGAACAACCCACCGAGCTACAGTTGGGCGGGATGCAAGTGCAACCGGCGTCGCGGCTGCAACTGAGCGAGCGCGACCCCTTTGAGGGCAAGCGGTGTGCCGAGTTGCACTACCGCTTTGAAAAAGTCAGCGGGCTGCAATACTTGGAGGTCATCGCACCTCATCGGCTGACGGAAAAGCCCCGCCGGTTCAGCGTCGCCGTGCGGGGCGACGGTTCGGGCAACATCGTGCGCGCCCGGTTCGTGGACGCTGGTGGCGAATGGCATCAATACGATTTGGGCGTGCTGCATTTTCGCGGCTGGCGGGTGCTCTGGACGCACTTAGACACACCGCACGGGCACTGGGGCGGTGATGGCAACGGGCGCCTTGACTTTCCCGTCACCTTCTTCAGCCTCGTCCTTGACAGCCTCGTCCGCCCGTCTGAAGGCGTCGTCGCCTTTGACGCCGTGAGCGCCCATTACGGCGAGGAAGTGCAACCGCCTGTCAACGCCCAATTTGTGCCCGCTCGCCGTTGGGGTTACTTCTGGGGCGCTACGGACCCCCCAACGGGTAAACTGGTGCTCACCAACACGACAAACGCTCCCGTGACCGTTGCGGTGAGCGTTCAATTGCTCAACCACCGCGAGGAACCGGTGCGGTCGTTGTGGCGGAGCGAGGTGACGGTGACACCTGGTAAACCCGTTGAGCGCACAATAGCGTTACACCCCATCCGGTTTGGCGTGCATTTTGTGGCGATTCAACTGACCGCCTTGACACCTGAGCGCCCGTCTGCCACGCGCCTTGTGTCCGTCTGTTGGCTTCCTGAACCTGCCCCGATTGGTGAGGACAGCCCTTTTGGCGTCTGCACCCACTTTGGGCAGTTCAAGCACAAGGTGCCTGATACGCTGGACCTCATGCGCCGCATGGGCGCCGCATGGCTCCGCGATGAACTCTACTGGAGCGAAGTGGAACGGGAGCAGGGGAAGTTCATCTTTCCCACCTACTACGACGCTTACATGCGGGCGGCGGGCGAGTCAGGCATTCGTCCCCTCATCATCTTCAACTACGCCAACCGCCATTACGATAACGGGGTCGCTCCGCACACCGACGCCGGGCGCGAGGCGTTTGCCCGCTATTGCCGCGCGTTGATAGAGCGCTACGGGCGCATTTGCCGCCACTGGGAAGTGTGGAACGAACCCAACATCGGCTTTTGGCAGCCAAAGCCCAATCCCGCCGATTACACTGCGCTGCTCAAAACTGTCTACACGACCGTTAAGTCCGTTGACCCGCAGGCGACAGTCGTCGGTGTCTGCACCGCTGGGACCGATTTGGGCTTCATTGAAGCCGTGTTGCAGCGGGACGGCGGCAAGTTCATGGACGCCCTCTCCGTACACCCTTACCGTTACCCGCGTTCTCCTGAAGCCAGTGACTTCGTCGGCGAAATGCAGCGGCTCAAAGCGCTGTTGGACAAATACGGTGCGGGGCACTTAAAGGTGTGGCTGACGGAGTTCGGCTACCCGACCCATATCACGGGCGGGACGCCCCAATGGCTTTCGGCGGCATACATCGTGCGCACCTTTTTGTGGGCGCTGACGCTGCCGTTCATTGAGCGGGTGTTCGTCTACGACTTTCAGGACGACGGTGACGACCCGACCTACAACGAGTTCAATTTTGGGCTTATCCGCTTTGACCACTCGCCGAAGGTCGGTTACGCGGCGTTCAACACGATGGTGCGGATGCTTGCCCGCAAACGGTTCCTGCGGCAAGCGGCAGTCGGCGACGGAGCGGTTTGCCTCGTGTTTGGCGATGCGACAGGCGAGGTGTGGACCCTTTGGGCGACGCAAGGCGAGCGCCGAGTCACGGTGCCCGTCACAGCGTCAGTCGTCACCGTCACCGACTTAATGGGCAACAGCCAGCCAATGCGCCCAGTTAGAGGGCAATTGACGCTCACCCTTACCGAAGAGCCATTGTTCGTCACAATCGCCGCGCAAAGGCGGCGAGCCACCCGTTGAGGAACCGCCATTGGTCCACGCACCATCCGCGTGACCGCAGCCACCGACGCACCGACCGCCACTCTGGCGCGGTGAACCCTGAAACGATGAGGGCGTCGCACGCAAGGTCGTGCTGCAGGTGGGATAACAGCGGTGGCAACACATCGGCGCTGATGTTGCAGCAAACGAGGTCAAAGCACCCTCGCAGCGCACTGGCGAGGTCGCAAACGACCACTGCCCACCGCTCGGACGGATAGCGGGCAAGGTTGAAAGCGGCGAGCCGGGCGGCAGTGGAAGCGATGTCGGTCGCGATAACTTGCCTCGCACCTCCCGCGAGGGCGGCGACGGCAAGGACGCCGGTCCCCGTGCCAATGTCCAACACGCGTTTGGCGTCAAGCCCGACGGCTTGCAGCAACGCGAGGCACAACTGCGTCGTCGGGTGGCGGATGGAACCGAACACACCCTGTTCGGTCCGCAAAGGCGGCAGGAACGGCAGTGCGAAGGGCAAGTCGGTGTCGTTGCCGGCGTAAAGATACACTGTGAGACCTTGCTGGCGCCCTTGTTCCCAGAGCCAATGGACTCGCAAGGGCGTGTCGGTTGTGTCTGGCAGCAACGCGGACACGCGACAAAGTGGTCCATACAAGTAGCGTTGCAGGCGCCGAACGCCCAACCACTGTAGCCGCGCCAGCATCGGTGGCATTACATCGGCAGGGCAAGTCAGCCACAAGCGGACGGGCATCGCCGTCACTCGCCATTGGGTTCTTCATCGGACGGAGCAGGTGGGTTGGCGATGAGGAAGATGGCGCTTTCAGGGCACACAGGACCACACTTGCCGCACCAATCGCAGCGCTCGTGGACCACTTTCGCCACGCCTTCGTGCATGTAGAGGGCTTGTGTCGGGCAAACGGGGATGCAGGCTTCGCATCCGGTGCACCAGTCAAGGATGAAGAGGCGGCGAGGCATCGCGGTCACCGCTCCCGCAACCTCTGGCGCTACGGGTTGGTGGTCGGCGAAAGCGCAACCGGCGTCCACTTCGTCGTGGGTGAGTAGCCCAACGCAAACGCAATCCACGCACGGGTGCGAAAACACAAATGTCAACGCTTCCTGCCACTGGCTGCGGGAAAGCATCCCCCCTGCCAACGGCTTGATAGCACAGACGGTTTTGTCGGCGGCTTTGAGGCGGTGCAAAGCGGCTTCCATCGCCGCCAAATCGCCATCCAAAATGCCGGCTCCCAGTAAGTTGAAAGGCACCTGCACGAAATCCACTTCAGGTAACTCTGCCGCCAGCAGTGCCCCTTCAACAGTGTGGGTGGACAACCCAATGGCTTTGACCAAGCCCATCGCTTTCGCTTCCGCCAAGTATTCCCATGCCCCCCGTCGGGTCGCAAAGTCATCGCGGGAGCGGACATCGTAAAGCAGAAAGATGTCCGCTTCGTCGCGGTTTAAGTCCACCAAACTGTCAGCGATATCCCGTTCCATCTCCTCGTAAGAGCGAGCCGACGATTTATCTACGATGACGACGTCCGGTTTGTCACCGAACGCCACCGCCAAATAGTCGCGGGTGCGGAAGCCTTTGGCGGTGTCAAAGGTCGTAACGCCTCGCTCAAAGGCGTAAGCTAGCAACTCAGCGCCCTGCATTAGCGGCATGCGTCGGAGCAACGGTCCCAGCGGCAGTGTCCCAAAACACAACCGCGACACTTGCACGCCTGTCGTCCCGACGCGGATGTAACGCATAGTCGCTCGCCTCGCAGCAGCGCAAAATGGTAAAACCGTAGTCACCACCTATTTTGCCATTGTCTAGCGAGGGGATGGGACGATGGAGTGGGCAGACTTGGCGAAAGCCTTTGTGTCCTTGCTGCTCATCACCGACCCGTTTGGCAACCTGCCGCTGTTCATGGCGGCGACGGAGCAGCACTCAGCGATGCAGCGCCGACGCGTGTTCACGGTCGCTACCCTCGTCGCTTTCGGTATCTTGTTAGTGTTTGCGCTGGGGGGAGCAGGTGTGCTGGTCCTGTTTGGCGTGACCCTTGCGGATTTGCAGGTCGCTGGAGGCTTGCTGCTGTTCCTCATCGCCGTCCGAATCGTTTTGGCAGGGCACTGGACAGTGGAAGGGACAGGCGAAGTGTCCGTCGTGCCACTGGCGTGCCCGTTGCTGGCGGGTCCTGGGGCGTTGACGGCGACTTTGGTCCTCAGCGCCACCTACGGGTTGCCGCTGACCTTGCTGGCGCTGGTCTTGACCTTCCTCGTAACTTGGGGCATCTTGATGATGGGTGAATGGTTCTTCAGACGGCTGGGCAAAACGGGGTCGGGGCTCATCGCCCAAATCATGGCGCTGCTTCTTGCCACCATCGCCGTTCAGTTTGTTCGTTCCGGGCTGGCAGCGCTGTGGGCACAAGGGCACAATTTGCCCCGGTGACCGCCATCACACAAAGGAGGTGGCTCACTGTGGCACAATCGGTCCAAGCCGACAAAGTTGTGGACGCACGGGGTGCCCAGTGCCCCGGTCCGTTGGTGGAACTCGTTCGCGCCATTAAAGAAGTGCCTATCGGTGCCGTCGTGGAACTGTGGACGCAAGAGCCGCGCACAAAAGACGACGCCAAAGCGTGGTGCGAGCGGGCGGGACATGAGTTCCTCGGTGCCTTCCCCGCCGACGGCTATGAGCGGGTGTTGGTGCGCCGCACGAAATGAGCGCGGTCGCGTCCTGAAGCGTAATGTCCAAACTGTTTGGCACAGCACGAACAGGGCAAGCCATCGTGGAGTTGGCGCTGGTAGCCAGCGTGCTCATCCTGTTGGTCACAGGCACGCTGGTGTTCGGTCAGTTGTTCATGTGGCTCCACACCCTTAACAACGCCGTCCGCGATGCCGCTCGGTTGGGGGCAACTTGCTACGACCCGGACAACGACGGCAATTTGAACGAGCACATCGTCGCCCGCATCTGCCAAGCCACTGCCGGCTTTCCCAACCAAAACAGCATCACGATTACCATCACCGAGCGTGACCCCAGCGGTAATTTGTTAGAGCCCGTGATCGTGACCTCTTGCCAAGCGACCGCCGTCCCGCCGGGCATCCGTCGTCGGGGCGGGTCACTGACGGTGACTGTCACCTACGATGCACCCGTTGTGCCCATTCCCGGCGTTTTATCCAGCCCTCGGCGATTGCGGTCGTCAGCGACCTTTCGGATGGAATGCGACCGCAACTAATCTGTCGCCCCTTCCAGCGTCGGGCGCGCTTCGCTCAGGTCGGGCGGAAAACCGTCGTCCCAGCGCATGAAGTCAAAAACATTCGCCCACACGCTTGCGCGCCCGGCGGCGTCAGGAAAGAGTTCGCAGACCAACCGCACCAGCGCGGGCGTGTCCACCTCTTCATACATGCGCCGCGTAAACCGCAATGCCAAGCCCGCCAGATAGCCGGGGTTCACTTGTGTCAACGGGTCGCATTGGAAAGGACGGTGCGATGGAACGCACCGGTGGTGGGCGACGGCGAAACTTTGTGCCCGCCACTTGCCGCTGCTTTCAATGCTCTCTTCCCAGCACACGACACCGTCGTCGGGGCGATCAATCAGCGCCCCGCAAAAATGGCATTTGGGCTGACGAAACCAGTAGCGGTTCATCGTCCATCCCCTGCCTTCGGACCTTTCGCTTCACGGCACGAACACCCGTAGCGCTGACGGCACGACGGTGACGGTCGCGGGCGTTGCGCCTACCGGTTCCCCGTCGGCAAATAGCGGTAGCGGCTCATCGCTTTGCAACCGCACCTTGCGGACGGCGTGCAAACTGACTTCAGGCTCATGGATATGCGCGCCGGTGAAGACGGTCGGTAGCAGTCGCAAAATACGCCACTTACTCGTCTCCCGCACGATACAGACATGCAGCAAGCCATCGTCCAGTTGAGCGGTCGGGGCAATCCATAGACCGCCGCCGTAAGCGGGGCAATTTGCTGTCGCCACCAAGAGGACCCTACCGTCAAAGGCTACACCGTCGCCGTCCACTTGCACGCGCCGAAACTGGTAGCGCGCCAACAGCACCAACGCCGCGCCCAAATAGCCGACCCAACCGCCGGGGATGGAACGGTGGCGGTAGGCGAAATCCGCCACCGCGCTGTCAAAGCCGCAAGTGACGATGCCGCAAAAGTATTCGCCGCGCACGACACCCAAGTCAATCGCGTGGGTTCTGCCGCCCGCGATGACGCGGGCGGCAGCTGTAGGGTCCAACGGGATGCCTAGCGCCCGCACCAAGTCGTTGCCCCGACCGCAGGGGATGATGCCTAACGGTGTCGGTGAAAGGGCTAAGGCTTGGACGGCGTGGTGAATGGTGCCGTCACCGCCACAAACGAAGACGGCGTCAACGCCCCGCTGCAGCGCTTGGTGGGTCAAATGCCGGACATGCTCTCCGCTTTCGCTTGGCAGCAAGTCGCATTGCCAACCGTGTCGGAGCAATTCCCCTTGCGCTTGTCGGGCGAGGGAAAGGGCACGCCCCCGTTTGGCTTTCGGGTTGACGATCAAAACGCTGCGCACTGTGGCTCACGCTCCGCACCGCCACAATCCTGCCAAGCAACCACTCAATCAACCGACGGCAAGTTTTCGGACAACAGCGCATCCGTCGTTGTCTCGCTCCGGTGAGCGCTCCAGCCAACTCTACCGTGCGTGGGCAAGCGCCTTTCACCCTGAAGGGATATTTGGCATCAACGCCGTCCATTTTAGCGCGCTTTATTTACCCGACCGTCTCGGAATGCATTAAAATTGTTCGCCAGCGCGACGAGGCTCTACGATCACGCCGTTGCCGACACGCTCACGCCACGCGAGGTGTTATCCGAATGGGCATGACGATGACCGAAAAAATCCTCGCCGCCCACGCCGGTGTGCGGGAAGTCAAACCAGGCGAACTGGTCAACTGCAAGGTGGACTTGTGCATGGCGAACGATGTGACCGCTGCGCTCGCCATCAAGGAGTTCCGCAAAATCGGCGTTGACCGGGTGTTTGACCCGGAGAAAATCGTGCTAGTTCCCAGCCACTATGCGCCCAGCAAGGACATCCAAGCCGCTGCCCAAGTGAAAATCATGCGCGATTTCGCCCGGGCGATGGGCATCAAGCACTTTTTTGAAGTCGGTCGGGGCGGCATTGAGCACATCCTTGTGCCCGAACAAGGTCTGGCGTATCCCGGCATGCTGTATGTCGGCGCTGATTCGCACACTTGCACCGTCGGCGCGTTGGGCTGTTTTGCGACGGGTGTCGGGTCAACGGACATGGCTGCTGTCTGGGCGACGGGCGAAATCTGGCTGAAAGTGCCCGAAACGATGAAGTTCGTCTACACGGGGAAGTTGCCCCAATGGGTCATGGGCAAAGACTTGATTTTGGCGACCATCGGCAAAATCACCGTCTCAGGTGCCCTCTACCGCGCGATGGAGTTCACGGGTCCCGTCATCGCCGAGTTGCCGATGAGCGAACGGTTCACGATGTGCAACATGGTCATTGAGGCAGGTGGCAAAAACGGTCTCATGCCCGTTGACGAGATCACGCTGGACTACTTGCGCCGTCACGCTCCCCACACCGAAGACAAATGGCTCATCGTGGAGAGCGACCCTGATGCCCCCTACCACAGCGTTTGGGAAATCAATTGCTCCGAGTTGGAACCGCTGGTCGCCTTTCCGCACTCGCCTGACAATGTGCATCCTGTCTCAGAGGCAGTCGCATTGAACATCACCGTTGACCAAGTGTTTATCGGTTCGTGCACCAACGCCAAGTTGGAAGACCTGCGCATCGCCGCTCAATTGCTTAAAGGGCGAAAGGTTCATCCCAATGTGCGGCTCATCGTCATCCCCGCGACCCATCGGGTCTACATGCAAGCGATGAGGGAAGGGTTGTTGGAGATTTTTGCCGATGCAGGTGCAATCATTGCTGAAGGGACTTGTGGTCCGTGCTTGGGCGGTTACTTCGGCGTCTTGGCGCCAGGCGAACGCTGCTTGTCCACAAGCAATCGCAACTTTATCGGACGCATGGGGTCACCGCAAGCGGAAGCCTTTCTCGCCAACCCTGCCGTTGCGGCTGCGACCGCTGTGTTGGGGCGTATCGCCCATCCCGACGAACTGGATGGCGCGCTGAAGGTGTGGTCGCTGAAAGCCTTCGCCGCTCAACCCGTCGCACCGTAAAGGGGGCAACGGGATGGCAGCGTCCGTTGAAACGCCGTTCCCGCAAGGGTGCGTCGGTGCCGCCTCCCTGACTTTTGACGATGGGCTGCGGTCGCAATACGAAATCGCCGTCCCGCTCCTCAATGAGCGCAATTTGCGTGCCACCTTTTACCTGAACCCTCGCGGGACGACGCCTGAAAGCGACGATTGGCGACAGCGTTGGGCACAGTGGCAAAATGTCGCCCAACAAGGGCACGAAATCGGCAACCACTCGCTGACGCACCCGTGCAGCCGCGCTCTCGGCGACCGCGTGGATGTCCCTTGCCTTGAACGGATGACCCTCGCCGATATTGAAGCCGATGTCTTGGAAGCCGAACGCAGGTTGCGTTTGTTGACGGGCGTCGCTGAACGGAGTTTCGCTTACCCGTGCTATCAGGATTTTGTCGGCAGCGGTCTGACGCGGCAAAGTTATGTGCCCGTCATCGCCAAACACTTCGTCGCCGCGCGGGGTGGGGGCGAACGCCCCGACAACCATCCGCTGACTTGTGATTTACACGCGTTGTGGTCGCTAAAAGCCGAATACTTGCGGGGCGCGGAGTTGATTGGCTGGGTGGAATGGACCGCTCAGCGGGGGCGATGGCTCATCTTCACCTTTCACGGCGTTGACGAGGGGCATTTACCCATTGCCCGCTACGCTTTACAGGAACTTTGCGACTACCTCACAAAGCGCCGCGACATTTGGGTCGCGCCCGTCGTAGAAGTCGCAAAACGCATCGCCGCGTGGCGTGCTGCCCTCGGTGTTCAGTGACCGCTTGCACAACGCTCATACCTTGCATCGCCGACGACAACGATGGGTGGCGACGAAGCGGTAAAAGGTACGCCCCACGACGCGCATCAACGGCAACGCCCCCAGTTGTCCCAACCACCTGAGCGATGGTAAGCGCATTGCTACTGCCGTTAAGCCGTCCCACCCGCTCAATAATTGCCCATCGGGCAAAATGACTTGCAATGCTTGCTGGCAGCGTTCAGGCGTTAACTGCGGGTGCAACTGCAGCGAAAGCGCTTGCGCGGCGGGCACAAGGCACAACCGCTCCGCTTTATCCCAAGACTTCAGCATTGCTGCGCACCAGCGACAAAAGCCGCAGTCGCTGTCGTAAACGACAATGACTTGCCGATTGCGCATGAGCATCGCCACGCAAAATGTAGCGCCGAAGTTCAGGCACCGCAAAGTGCGTGTGAAGACCGCCGTTCAGGTGGCAGGTTCCGTGCCGACGATGGCATAATCCATAGCAACTTCAACGGCACCGAGAGGAGGTCCTTGGCGATGGCGCAACCGGCGCGGCAAGTCCTTGTGCTCGTGGAATGCGACCCGATGGAGACGCGCATCGCCGTCGTGGAAAACGGGAAGGTCGTGGACTTGGAGATAGAACGCGAGCCACGCATCGTGGAAAATGTCTACAAGGGTGTTGTCCGCACGATTGTCCCCGGCATTGACGCCGCTTTTGTAGATATCGGCTTAGAACGCAACGGGTTTTTGTATGTCGCTGACATCGTTCCTGGCGGGTTAGGTGTTTCGGGACAAATAAACCGCGACCAATTTCGTAGCATCCGTGAGGCGCTGCGGGAAGGCGATAAGGTGCTGGTGCAAATTGCCCGCTACGGTGGTCCACGCAAAGGCGTGCGGTTGACGACCAAGGTCGGGCTACGGGGGCACTATTGTGTCTTGCTGTGTCAAGGTTCGGACCATGTGGGCGTTTCCGTCAAAGTGTCGGACGAGCGAACGCGGGAACGACTGCGCCGGTTAGGTGAACAGTTGCGCCCGTTAGATTGCGGACTGATTTTGCGTTACCACGCTGCCCGGGCGACACCTGAAGCCATCGCGTTAGAAGTGGAACAACTGTATCGGCGCTGGCAACGCATCCTGCGGGAGTTTGCCAAAGCCCCTGCCCCTTCGCTGCTGTTCAGTCGTCCGTCAGTGTTTGCCGATTTGTTATGGGACATCGCGCCGCCTGACACCCACAAAATCGTCGTGGACGGCGAAGCGGAAGCGACGCAATTGCGGGAGTTAGCAAAGGAACTGCGTCCTGAGTTGGCAGATCGCATTGAGGTTTATGAGGGGCGTACGCCTATCTTTGAGCATTTCAATGTGGAGCCGCAGTTGCGATGCATCTTTGAGCCGGCAAGCCCCTTGCCCAGCGGCGGCTACCTTGTCGTGGAAGAAACGGAGGCGGCGACCATCATTGATGTCAACACGGGACGCTTTACGGGGCGCGAAGGGGCGGCACAAACGATTTTTCAGACGAACTTGGAAGCGATTGAGGAAGTCGCGCGGCAAATGCGCCTGCGGGACTTGAGCGGGATTATCTTGGTGGATCTGATTGATGTCTTGCGCAGTCGTGACCGCAACAAGTTGATGGCAGCGTTCCAACAAGCGCTGCAACGCGACCGCAACCCGACAAAAATCGTGGACTTGACCCCGTTGGGTCTGGTGGAAATCACCCGCCATCGGCGGGGTGAAAGTCTGTGGCGGCAAATGACCCAGCAGTGTCCGCATTGTCGCGGGACAGGGCGCGTCAAAACGGCGCTGACCTTGAGCCTTGAACTGCGCCGCCGTATCCGTTCGTTCGCGGCGACCTTGTCCCCTGAAGAGGAGGGCGTCATCGTCGTGGACGCGCACCCAGAGGTTGCCAGTTGGCTGGTCGTGGAAGAAGAGGCGATGGAAATATTGGAGCAAAAAGCGCAGCGCCCCATCGTCTTGCTGGTCAACCCGCACTCTGCGCCTGAGCGGTTCACTATTTCGCTCGCCAGCCGGGTTGAAGGGTTACCCTCGGTGGTAGGAGCGCACTTTACATGCACCGTCAAGGATCTGGTGCCCCACGAAGAGCCGATGTTCGCCGTCTACAACAACCGATTGGTGCGGGTCAATGTCCCTGAGGCGGAGGAGGTCGTCACGGTGCGGATTACGACAGATGGGCGTTGGTTCTGCGAGGGGACGGTTCAAACTGCGGCTGCCCAGCAACGCGCCTGGAAAGCCCGGGGCTCTGCGTGAACCTGCATTGACTAGCCCGTAGCCGTCCGATGCGGGAGGTGTTGGCGATGGTGTCTGCAAAGGAGTTATGGGAGAAAGCCAAACCGTTGGTGCGCCAACGCATGCGGTTCACGCCTGACGCGTGGCGCAGCGTGGAAGCCGCTGTCCCCGTTACAGTCGACGGGACGACTTTTGTGTTGGGACTGGCGACGGAGAACGAGAGGCTGCGCGCCCATTTGGAGACTACCACGATGCTGGCGTTGATTCGCGAAATCCTGCGCGAGTTGACGGGCATAGCGATGGATGTCGTCATCATTACCGGCACGACAGAAGAAGACTGGCAGCACTATAAGCGACGGCAAAGTCAATTGCGCCAATTGATAGGGCGAGGTGAAGGGGGAGCGCGGAAACCCCAAGAAAGTGACTGGGCTGCGTTGGTGCACCAGATGGACCACGCCTACGCCCATTTGCTTCACCGCCAATATGATTTCGTCAAAGCCAAGTTTTTGTTGGACTGGGCGGATAAAATTGCGGAGTTCGCGACGAACTACCTCGCCCAACATCCTGACAAGTCCGAAGAGGTGACGCGAGAACTGGAACGCATCTGCCAACGGTTAGCTGGCACTTTTAACACTTCTGCGGTCGTTATCGGGTTGGAAATTGAGCGGGCACTGCGGGCGCGCCGCGCCCGAGAGGCATGACGCTGAAAGGAGGCACCCTACCGAGTGGCGATTTGTGTCTTGTGTCGGCAACGCAAGGGCAAGCGCTTTTGCCCCGCCGTTTACAACTACATTTGCCCGACTTGCTGCGGGACGCATCGGCTCAAAAAACTCAACTGTCCTTCGTCCTGCCCTTACTTGCAGCAGGCAAAGGCAATGGAAATGGCGCACCGGGAAGCCGAATGGGCGCGGCAAGGTGCCGCGCGCGCCGAATTGGAACAGCGTTTGACGGCTTACGCCCTTGAGGAAGCCATCACCACTTTCGCCACGGAGCACCCCGAGGTGACGGACGCTGTCGCCATCGCGGCACTGCAAGCGGTGCAAGACGCCGCCGAGCGGGAAGTCATGTCGGGTATCCCCCATGAACCGAACGGTGACGGGCTCGTCCGCGAATTAGCCCAGCGCATTTGGCGCAACGCCCACACGATGCGACAGCGGGTCGGCATCCCCCACAATGTGCTGCTGGCGCGCGTGGCACGGTTGTTAGTGCAACGCGCGGCACTCCTGACACGACGGACGGCAGACGGGCGCGGTTATTTGCGCGCTGCCCGCATTGACACTCCACCCCATTCGTTGGAAACGCTGTTGCAGCGACTAACAACACGCGTGGAAGCCACAGGCAAAGGGGCGTGAGGGCAATGGTAGCGTGTTTGAACCCAGGCACTGTCGGCGGCGGTTTGAGTTACGAGGAGTTTGTCGCGTTAGCGAAGCGGCACGGGTTCCCTGCAGTGGAATTCGGGATTGAATGGTTGGCAGAAAAAGCCAGCAAAGAGGGCGTTAGCGCCGCACGGGAATGGCTGGCGCAGCAGGGCGTTACACATGCCGCTTTCTGGTTGCCCGTTCGGTGGCGGGACGATGAGGCGGCGTTTCAAGCGAGTTTGCAAACGCTGCCGCAAAAAGCCCAAACGGCGCAAGCGATCGGGTGCACAGCGTGCGTGACTTACATCCCGCCATCTGTTCCTGACGACCCTGTTGCATTTCGCGGGATGGTGGTGCGGCGGTTTCGTGAGGTATGCGCTGTCTTGGCGGATTACGGTGTGCGGCTGGGGATTGAATGGGTCGCACCCGCCCATTTTCGCCAAAGCGGTAACCCGACCCTTTGGCGCATGGACCAAGCGTTGGAACTGTGCGACGCCATCGGTGCGCCCAACATCGGGTTGCTGGTGGACAGTTTTCATTGGTTTTGTGCCCAGCACACATTGGACGAACTGCGGGCGCTGCCTCACGAACGCATCGTCCATGTCCATATCAACGATGCACCTGACCGTCCCGTTGACGCGCAAGTGGACAACGAGCGGGTCATGCCTGGCGAGGGCATTATTGACCTTGTCGGCTTCGTGCGGGCGTTGCGCGCCGCCGGTTACGATGGTGCGGTGTCCGTTGAAGTGTTAAGCAAAACTTTGCCTCAACAGTTCAGCAAGGACGAACTGGCGGCGTGGGCAAAGCGCAACCTTGACCAGTTGTTGGCGCAGGTCGTTTAGAAGCCCCCCACCTTGGGCACTCGGACTTGCAGGGCATTCCAAACACCGCGCGATGGCAAAGGCGCGATCACACCGATGGCAGCACGGTGGCGACCGGCAGTTGGAACGCTAGCGTCGTTTGCCGCTCTTATCGCAGTGGGCACGGTGGTGTTGTGGCTGCCCGTGTCAGCGGCGCGGGAGCCGTTGGCGTTCGTGGACGCGCTGTTTTTGGCGACGAGCGCGGTGTGCGTGACGGGGTTGACCCCCATTGACCCCGGTCGGGACTTGTCACCGCTGGGGCAAGGATTTTTACTGCTTCTTATTCAATTGGGCGGGTTGGGTTACATGACCGTCGCTGCCTTCGTTGCCGTCGCGCTGCGGCGGCGGCTCAGTGCCGAGCAACGGGCAATTGTTGGGCTTCTGCACGGCGACTGGTGGGATGCCCGCCAAATAGTCCGCCATGTTATCGGGTTCACCTTTCTTGCAGAGGCTTTGGGTGCCCTCGCGCTTTTTATCGCCTTGGACCGCTACGAGTTGCCTTGGACGACCCAATTGTGGTTTTCGGTGTTTCACAGCGTCTCAGCCTTTTGCAATGCGGGGTTGGATGTCTTCGGCGCTGTGGGTGCCGAGCGGGGCTGGGGTGGCAGTTTGCAACCCTTTGCCCGCGACCCGTTGGTGCTCCTGCCCATCGCTGCCCTCATCGGCGCAGGGGGATTAGGCTTTTTGGTCGTCGCCGAAATTGCTGACCGCGTGCGGCAGCGCCGGTTCCGCTGGAGCGTTCATTTACGGGTCGTTGTCACCGTTAACGCCATACTGTGGTGTGGCGGGGCATTATTGCTGTGGTTGTTTGAAGCGTCCAACCTGGCGACGCTGGGTCAGCAGCCCCTGCCCGTTCAAATCCTCAATGCCTTTTTCCACGCGGTCGCCGCCCGAACGGCAGGCTTTGCAGCGGTGCCCATCGGGGAGATGACAGCTACCTCGTTATGGTTGCTGTGCTTGCTCATGTTCATCGGCGCGTCGCCGGGCGGAACGGGTGGCGGCATCAAGACGACAACCGCCGCTGTCCTCGCTGCAGCGGCGTGGGCGGGAGCCGTTGGTTACGATCAAGTCGTGCTGTTTCGGCGGAGCGTGCCCAATGAGCAATTGGCAAAAGCGCTGGCGCTCACCCTCTTGGCGGCCCATACGGTCGGTGGGACGACCTTGCTGCTGTGCCTAACCGAGCAGGCGCTGTTGCAATCTAACACCCCTTACACTTTCTTGGACTTGCTGTTTGAGGCTGTGTCCGCTTTTGGGACGGTTGGATTGTCTACGGGCGTCACACCTGCCTTAAGCGGTTGGGGCAAATTGTTGCTGGTGGCGACGATGTTTGTCGGGCGCATCGGGCTATTGACTGTCATCGTCGCCGTCGCGGGTCGTCCCACCCGAACGGTGCGGTTTGCCCGCGAAGAAGTGCTGATCGGGTGATCGCTGTGGTGCGACACTTGGCACGAAGGGGAGTGCTTCGGCATGAAGCGATGCAGCGTTCTCGTGATCGGGTTAGGCTACTTCGGGCAAGCGGTCGCTGAGACGCTACTGCAAATGGGGCACGAGGTCGTGGGTGTAGACCGCGACCAACAAGTCGTGGACGCCGTGCGCGATTGGTTGGAACATCTTTACTGCTTTGATGCGACAGATGAAGACATGTTAAAGCGGTTGGGCACCGGTGAATTTGACGCATGCGTCGTCGGCACGGGCGCCGATTTGGGCAACAGCGTGTTGCTGACGGCGATTTTGCGCGACTTAGGGGCAAAGTTCATCGCCGCTAAAGCCGTCACCGACCGTCAAGCCCACATCTTGCGCAAGGTCGGCGCTGACTTGATCGTGTTTCCCGAAAAGGAAATGGGACGGCGCTTGGCGCACCAACTTCTCTCGCCAGGGCGCATTTTAGAGCACTTGCAATTTGACCCCGAATGGAGTGTAGAGGAGATTGAAGCACCAGCGTGGATGGTCGGCAAGACGCTGCGGGAACTGGATTTGCGCCGACGGCTTGGCGTAACGGTCATCGCCGTGCGGCGCAACAAGCAACTGTTGCCCAACCCTGGCGGTGACGATGAAATTCGTGCGGGTGATTTGTTGGTCGTGTTCGGGCGCAACGCGGATTTGGAGCGGTTAGTCAGCGGTTGAGCCACGCTACTTGCGCCGTGAACATGCCGAAAACGAAGGTGTGGAGCAAAACGGGCGCCATTATCGAGCGTGTCGTCCACGCGACGACGCAAAGGATGACACCGGCGCAGAACGAGCCGGCGACTTCGGGCAGCGGTTTGCCGAGGTGACTCAGACCAAACAGCAGCGTGGAAAAGGCTATGGCGCCTACCAGCCGACGGGTCGGCACGGGCTTTTCGGTGCCTGCCAAGCCGAACAGCAAAAAGCCGCGAAACAAAAACTCCCATCCGAGCATGTAAGCCGCCAACGCCAGCCAAAAGGCTATCAGGTTGGCGCGCAAGTGAGCGGTCAGGGGTAAGTAGTAAGCGCGAAAATCGGGGCGTTGCGCCGCCCACCATCCCACAGCGCCCATGGCTGTCACGCCGACGACCACGACGGCTAATCCCCGTTTCCAATCACCGAGGGTTATGCCCCACGCCGTTAGGGGTTCGCCCAAGGCGAGAATGACGCCCACGGGCAACACAAACCCGCATAAAAAGCCCCACAAGCACCACCCGATCCAGTTGGCATACGGGTGAACTGGGGCTAAGTAGCAAGCGACGGCGGAAAGGACACCGACGAAGGCGATCAACCCAGTGGGGCGCTGTCGCGGCATTTGATAGTTCTCTCCCCTACCCAGGGCGCTCAATTTCAATGACCATGCGCCCACTCCGAAAGACCCGCACGGTGCCCGTGGAGGCGGACACAGTGATGGCGATAGCGTTGGTGACCGCCGTGATGCCAGCAGCGGCAGCGTGGCGCGCGCCTAAGCCCATCGGCAACTCTTCCCGGGGCAACCCTGGGTGCAAAAACGCCCCCGCCGCTTCAATGACACCGTCACCCCGAATCAAAAATGCGCCGTCAATGGCGCAAAACTCCTTGACCGTTTCGGTCAGGCGTGGGTCTAAAATGTTGCGTTCGCTTTCGTCGTAGCCTTTAAAAGGGTTGAGCACCAGTTGTGTGGCGTAACGGGCGACATTGTCGTAATCGCCGACGACGAAAAGCGCTCCCAGCGATTTGCCTTCGCGTCCTTCCGCCGCGATTTGAATGGCAATTTCCAACACCTGCTCAAACACTTCAGGGTTGACATGCTCCACCAACAAGCGCTCCGAGTCAGCAAACAATTCAAACTCATCGCGCACCGTTAGCAACAACAATGTGTCTAACCGATGGGCGTTGGGCGGACCTACCAAACAGATGAGTGCGTCCTGGGGCTTGATAAACCCTTGTGCCATGCCGAGGACAACCGCCAACTTGATTTGTCCCATGCGGGGCAGGCGGATGGTCGGCAGTTCAATCACGCCTTTAACAGCCTCTTTGATTTCGTCGGGCAGGTTGCGCGCTGTCGTCGCTAAAGCCATCGGGGCTTTACCTAACCACTCTTGCAATGCCGGCAGCAAAGGGGCTTCTAGGCAGACAAGCACCGTCAACCCTGCCATTTGGCGTGCCAATTGAACCGCTGTGCCTAACAGGGCTTCTGTGGTGTCAAGGATGTCTTCTGCCCCTTCACGGCGGGGCTTACGCTTCGGCTCTTTTTCTGGCATTGCCAGCGTCCCCCTTCATGACGCGACCGATGTTGACGATTACGCAGATAACAATGGCACATTATACTTTGCGGTGACGAGTGTTTGACAACACGGAGTGTGATGGTTGTATGGCGACCCTGCGTGTGGTTGGGGGGCACACACTGCGCGGAGTTGTAGAAGTCAGTGGGAGCAAAAACGGCGCTCTGGCGGTGCTGCCCGCACCGCTTCTGTGCCGAGGGCGCGTGCGGTTGCACCAAGTCCCTGATATCAGCGATGTGCACACGATGCTGGAAATCGTCCGCTCCTTGGATGTGCAAGTCCACTTTGATGGCGACACGGTGGAAATGGACACCACCGGTTTGACCTTGCGCCCCTTACCGAACGGTTCGGTCGCTCAAATCCGTGCATCCATCTATCTCGCCGGCGTGTTACTGGCACGGTTCGGTGAAGTCGTTATCGGTTTGCCAGGCGGGTGCCCGCTGAACCGCCGCGTGGACTTTCACCTAGAAGCCTTTCGGAAAATGGGAGCGGAAGTCGTGTTTGACGGTGAAATCATTCACGCTGTCTGTCCGCGCGGGCGGTTGCAAGGAGCCGTGGTTGAGTTAGACCCGCGATGGCGCAGCGTCGGCACAACGATCAACATCCTGCTAGCAGCCTCGTTGGCGGAGGGGACGACCGTTATCAAAAACGCTGCGGTAGAGCCCGAAGTCGTCTCGTGTGCCCGCTACCTCAAAGCCATGGGCGCCCAAATCACTGGCGAAGGAACGACGACGGTGACTATCACGGGGGTCTCCGAACTTCGCCCCACCGATTGGACAGTCATCCCCGACCGCATGGAAGCGGGCACTTACTTGATCGCCGGCGCGACCACGCAGGGGCGGGTGACGACCGTCGGCGTGCCCGCAGAGTGGTTGCATCCCGTCCTTCAAAAATTGGTGGAAGCCGGTGCATCCGTTGACGCTGAAGGGCATCAGGTCACCGTTGAGATGCGGGGACGCCCACGCCCTATCGCGGTCATGACGGAACCCTTCCCCGGCTTTCCCACCGACCTACAACCGCCATTGGGGGCGTTCCTCAGCCGATGTGAGGGCATTAGCCTTATCGTGGAGACGATCCATCCTGACCGCTTGCTCTATTTGAAGGAACTCTCCAAATTGGGGGCGCAAGTCATCGTGGAGGAAGCCACCAATCCCAAACGATTGCCATGTCTAGCGTGGCTCACCGGCGTAGACCGATTACACGCCGCCGAAGTGGACGCCCATGACCTTCGGGCAGGTGCGGCGCTTCTGCTCGCTGCCCTCAGCGCGGAAGGTGAAACGGTTATCCAGAACGCAGAAAAACTCTGGCGCGGCTACGCCCACTTTGTGGACAAGTTTACTGCCTTAGGAGCGCGCCTCGTGATAGATGAAATCCCGACGAAACGGGTGACCGGTTATGCTGTCGCGCAGTTTGGGGATTGATTTGGGCACGACCAGTGTGCGTGTGTTCGTCAAAGGGAAAGGCATTGTCCTGCGCGAACCGTCGGTCGTCGCCGTTGACCGCAAGGGCAATATCTTAGCCGCCGGCGAAGACGCCAAACGCATGATCGGTAAAACCCCCAGTTCCATCGTCGCCCGCCAACCGCTGCGGGAAGGCGTTATCGCTGATTACACCACGACCGCGGCAATGCTTAAACACTTCATCCGCAAAGCCTGCGGCAAATGGGCGATGTTTAAACCTGAGGTCATCGTTTGCGTCCCCGCTCAAGCCACCAGCGTAGAACGCCGCGCGGTCGTAGACGCCGCGTTAGAGGCTGGCGCCCGCCGTGCCTTTCCCATAGAAGAACCGATGGCAGCCGCTATCGGTGCCGGTCTTCCCATCACCGAGCCGGGGGCGAATGTCGTCGTGGACATCGGTGGTGGCACGACGGACATCGCTGTGATTTCGTTAGGCGGCATCGTCGTCAGCGAATCAGTGCGCATCGGTGGCATCAAGTTGGATGAGGCTATCGCCCGTTACATCAAGCGCGAATACAACTTGCTCATCGGTGAACAGACCGCTGAGGAGATCAAGATCCAAATCGGCTCCGCCTACAAACTCCCGCAGGAACTCAGCATGGAGGTGCGGGGGCGGGATTTAGTGACCGGCTTGCCCAAGACCATCCGCATCACTTCCGAGGAAATCCGCAACGCCCTCAGCGATCCGATCAACCAAATCGTCGCCCGCGTCAAAGCCGCGCTGGAGCAGACGCCGCCCGAATTGGCAGCGGAAGTTGTCACACGGGGTATCGTGTTGACCGGCGGCGGTGCATTGTTACGGGGGTTGGACAAATTGCTGCAGTTGGAGACCGGTGTCCCCGTCCGCATCGCCGACGACCCCATTTCCGCCGTCGCCCTCGGCACCGGCTTAGCGCTGGACATGCTCCATGTGCTCCACTTGGACGGACGATAAAGCAAATAGGGCTTCTACGCCGGATGAGTTTTTTCAACCGCTTGCTGTGCGGTTGAAAAACGAGATTTGTTCGGAGGGCGGCTCTCTGAGCCGCCGCAGAAAGAGCGGCGCGTCAAGAGACGCGCCCTCCGAGGCGCTGAAAGTTTGTTCGGAGGGCGGCTCTCTGAGCCGCCGCAGAAAGAGCGGCGCGTCAAGAGACGCGCCCTCCGAGGCGCTGAAAGTTTGTTCGGAGGGCGGCTCTCTGA
>BEHT01000025.1 GCA_002898575.1 bacterium HR17 | reverse complement strand
CATGTGCCCTTACTTTTCAACGCCGATAGGCTCAGCGATAGTTCCTGTGACGGTTGTGGGGCACAAGTGAATGAACGACGGCTCTAAGGCAACAGCGACTGACTGCCCTAAGGTCACGCCCGATTGCTCCGCTTCCCGCTTGGACAGCAAGGCGACGACGGTGACGCTGGCTTCCGTCGCTACTTCTACCCGCCACATCGCCCCCTTGTCCGTCAGCGCTACGACCTCACCGTGCAGCGAGTTCATCTGCTCGCTGAGTTGGGTCTGAGCGGGCATTAACCGCACTCGTTCGGGGCGCACGACAACTGTGACTTCGCCTTTAGGCACTTGCCGCCCTTCAGGCACTTGCGCCCAAAGCACCGCCCCGTTGAGCCAGACTTGCACCCACCCCGCCGTTTGCCCACGCACTACGCCCCGCCAGATGTTTTCTGCACGCGTAAATTGCGCCACGAACTCGTTAGCGGGACGGTAGAAAATCTCTTCGGGTGTCCCGACCTGCAGCAACCGACCAACCCGCAACCGCATCCCACGCCCTGCGTCCTCTTCCGTGAAATTCATCACGCCGATGCGGTCGGCAACGGCTAAGGTCTCTTCAAAGTTGTGGCTGACATGGATGAAGGTTGCCTCCGTTTGGCGTTGGATTGTCTTGAGTTCACGGCACAACCGTTCGCGTGTTTGCTCGTCAACGGCGGCAAGGGGTTCGTCCAAGAGCAAAATTTGTGGGTCAACGGCAAGCGCCCGTGCTAACGCGACCCGCTGCTTCTCGCCTCCGCTAAGCGTCAAGGGCAAGCGGTCCAGCAAATAAGTGATGCGCAGCCACTCAGCGAGTTCGTGCACCCTCGCCCGCACCTTTACATCGGACAACTTGCGGACGCGCAAACCAAAGGCGATGTTCTCAAACACCGTCAGGTTGGGGAAAAGGGCGTAGTCCTGCGGGACATAAGCGATACCCCGCTCCTCAGGTGGCAAGTCGGTCACATCGCACCCGTTCAAAACGATGCGCCCCGATCGGGGACGATGTAAGCCGGCGATGCACTCAATCAGCACCGTTTTACCCGTGCCCGTCGGACCGAGTAAGACGAAATACTCACCCGCCCGCACCTCCAGCGAAATATCCCGCAGGTCAAACTCCCCCAGCCGGATACTCAGGTGCTCCACACGCAGCATCGCTGTCACCTCTTCGGGACGGCGCGACCGCGATAGGGTGCCACAAAGGCGACACCGGCAAGCACGCCCACGACGGTCAGCCTCCCGCAACGACCAAAGGATGCGACGGCTTTGCGGCTCCTGCCCGCCCTCGCTGGCTACGCCGTGTAGATGATCCGCTTAACCAGATGCAGGACGGCAGCTTGGTCGCCACTTTGGCGGGCTCGTTCCAGCGCATCCTTTTGGGCATAGATGAGCAGCGCCTTTTTCATGGCGTTGCCGAAAAACTCTTTGCTCAAACGCATCGCTTGCACTTGCTCCATGCGGTAGGTGAACTGGTCTTCGCCAAACCAACCGTCGTAGCCGACATCGATGGCGGCGTAGCAGAAATCCACTAGCCGCCAGACATCGCTGGTGCCCGCCACGCGGTCTTCATCGTTACTGCGGTATTTGGCGTCGTTCAGGTGGAAGTTGACGATGGGCACGCCAAAGCGTTTGAGCATGTAAAGTTGCGCGGCAGGTTCGTCGCCATACATTTGCTCGTGCCCGTAGTCAATGGCGACGCCCATGTTTGTGCCGCCGCAGAGGGCGTTGACCTCTTTGGCGACCAGCGCCGCTTTCGCCGTCGTGGATGTCAGCATGTTCCCCTCACGGGGCTCTTTCGGTTTCGCTTCCGTCCCGAACCGCAACCCCGCTGCCATCGCCTTGCGGTTGATTTCCACGCACGCTTCAATGAACCAGTCCAGTTGTTGCCCGTAATTGACCTCCAAGTTGTAGTCCCAACCGTCCGCACCAGGCCAAAGCGCCACACTGCTGCAACCGACACGCTGAGCGATTTCTATCGCTTGCAAGCATTGCTCTAGCGCCCGTTGACGGACGACAGGGTCAGGGTTGGTCACACCGCCTAAGCGGTAGCGGGAGTCCGTCCAGACATTGATGTTCATGTTGGTCGGCGTGACTTTGTAGTGGGCTAAGGCGTCTTTGACCTCAGCGATTTTGGCGTCGTCAATGTGCCCGTTAGCGTCCAGAAACAGCACATCGTGGAACTCAATGCCTTCAATGCCTGCCTGCGCGACGCGGGCAATCTGGTCTACGACGGTATCGCGAAAATCGGGGCGGTGGCGGTTGTAACCAAAGGGGTTGAAGCGGTCGTAGAATTCGCCGGCGCACCAATGCCCCGCCGCAAACTTGATGCCAAATTCGTGAAAGAACGCGTCCAAGCGGTCGCCCTCCAAGTAGCCCACATATTCCGTCGTCAACTTCGCCAATTTTTCGGGTGTGATGTGCATACCAAACCCACCTCCAAAATGCAGCCAGTGTCGCATCGTCCCTTTCACGAGTTCACGAGAACAGACCGACGCTACCGCCTTATCAATGTAAAGCAGCCTTTGCGGTGAAGCAACGGTTGACAACAAAGCCGCTGGTGGGCAAAATTTTAAGCGACCAATTTGGTAGGGAGGTGATCCCAAATGGTGCGGTCATGGCTGCTTGGTGGAGTGATGAGCCTCGTTGCGTTGGGGATCGGGGTGGCACAGCAAGCGCAACAACCTACAGCACCCCCAAAACCGACAACGTTCCGTCCGTTGTCCCACACCCTTGCGACGGTCGTCAAAGTTGATACCGCCGCTAACACCATCACCCTCAAAGGCACCTATCGGGGCACGGAGCGAGAATGGGTGTTAAAAGTCGCCGCCGATAGCCGCATCATGAAAGACGGCAAAGACGCAAAGTTAGCCGACTTCAAAGAAGGCGACCAAGTGCTCGTCTCGTGGAAACGCGGCATGAAAGAAATCAACGCCCTCGCCGATCCCGTAACCTTCTTCGCTTTCCTGCGCTACCCGACCCTGCGGGGCAAAGTCAAGTCATTTGACGCCGCCACTTTGACCCTCGTCGTAGAAGCCGATGGCAAAGAACACAAAGTGACTCTGCCAGGACGGGGCACATGCTGTTTCTTGGCGGGTAAAGGGCATCGCGGCAAAGAAGCCGCCTTAAAAGGCGGTGAGGCAGTGGTCGTCGTTTTGGCTGCGCCAGACCGCGCCCGTGCCGTCTTTGATGCGGTGTCGTGGAAAGTTTACGGGGAGCAAGAATGGCAAGCCTACCAAAAACGCACGCGACGGGGCGCCAGCAGTTGATCCCTTGCTTCAGCCGTAGTGGCGTGTTACACTGGCAAATGCCACACGGTCGGATGTGCCGCTGCCACGCCGGGCTTCCGGAGGCAGAGGACGCAATCCGCACCGTGGTGATTAAATCTGCCGAAGGAGGCTCGGTCGCTATGGCGAAGTTCAAAGGCACAGTGAAGTGGTTCAATGAGTCCAAAGGTTACGGGTTTATTTCCCGTGACGACGGGACGGACATCTTTGTTCACTACAGCGCGATTGAGGGCGAAGGGTTCCGCACCCTCCGCCAAGGGCAGCGCGTGGAGTTTGATGTCGTGGATTCGCCCAAAGGCCCGCGGGCGGACAAGGTGCGTGTCATGCGCGAGTTCTGACCTTGTTCTGCCCCAGAAAGGAGTGATGAGTGCGCTCCTTTCTGGGGCAGCGCCCTCTTACCGAACGCCCCAGAATAGGGTCGCCACACCGAAAGTGAGAGGTAACCAAAACGCCGCACGAAATTGCGCTCTTTGCATCCGTTCGGCAATTTCCTCAGCAGAGGCAAAAGTGCTGATAGACGCCGTCAGGTAAGCGTAAGCGAGGGGTTGGCTGAGCCACCGACCCATCAGTGGGACAGCGTAGCGAACAAAGACACCGATTGGTGTGCGCCACCAACTTGTCGGCGGTCGGCAAAATTCCAGCATCACTGCAACGCCCCCAGGCACCAACACCCGCACCATCTCGCGCAACCCCTGATCAATGTCGCTGAAATTACGCAAAGCGAAAGCGCACAAAATGGCGTCGGCGCATTGGTCCGGTAAAGGCAACTGCAGGGCATCGCCCAGCACCCATGTGCAGCGGTGAGGGGCGTGACGCGCCGCTTTGTGTCGCGCGATCCGCAGCATCGGCAGCGACACATCTACACCGATAACTTGTGCCTGAGGGCAACGGGACAGGGCAGCAAACGCAAAATCGCCGGTGCCTGTGCCGATGTCCACGATAAGCCGAGCGGCAGCCGGCAGCCATCGGACTGCGAACTGACGCCAACGGACATCTGT
The DNA here is from genome assembly GCA_002898575.1 of bacterium HR17. Classification (NCBI taxonomy): domain Bacteria; phylum Candidatus Fervidibacterota; class Fervidibacteria; order Fervidibacterales; family Fervidibacteraceae; genus Fervidibacter; species Candidatus Fervidibacter japonicus. The sequence goes on along the minus strand of BEHT01000025.1, from coordinate 47,839 downwards.
GCCCAGGCTCAACAAGTGGTTAAGGAAATCGTAACGGGGAGCGATAGCCCCAAACATTTGGGCGATAGCATCCCGTTGGCGTTGCAGCAAGCGATCCACATTCCCACCCCAATCTAAAACTTAGGACAAAATGTCCCGCAGCACCGCGAGGTCAATGTTGCCGCCACTGATAACGCACGCGACGACCGCATCGGTCGGCAGATCAAATTTGCCCGCACATAGTGCCGCAAGCGATGCAGCCCCCGCCAATTCAGCGACGACCTTTGCGTGGCGCGCCAAGAGCCGCACGCCTTCGGTCATCTCTTCGTCGGTGACCACCGCCACAGGTTCAACGAGCAATTGTCGGATGATGGCGAAAGGGATCGCCCCCGGTCGCGCCACAGCAATACCTTCAGCGCGCGTTTGCACTGACGGCAGCGTGACAGGCTCCCCTGCCCTTAACGAGACGGACAGTGCCGGTGCCCCTGCGGCTTCCACCCCGCAGACACGCAACGACGGTTTGAGGTGGCGGGCAGTTATCAAGCTCCCTGCCAGCAAGGCGCCACCGCCGACAGGCACGATGATGACGTCCACTTCTGGAGCGTCTTCCAAAATTTCCCACGCGACGGTCGCTTGAGCGGCGATGACCCAAGGGTCGTCAAAACTGGGCGCAAACAATAGGTCCCGCTCGGCAGCTAACGCTTTGGCGAAGGCTTCCGCTTGCGTGTAGGTGTCACCGAAACGGATAAGCCGCGCCCCTAACGCTTCAACCGCTTCCGTCTTGATTTTCGGCGTTCCTTCCGGCACAACGACCCACGCTGACAAGCCAAACTGGCGCGCCAGCCATGCGATACCTTTACCGTGATTGCCCGTTGAGGCGCAGACGACACCACGTCGGCGCACTGCTTCCGGAACGCTGAGCAGTTTCACCAACCCACCCCGCACCTTGAACGCCCCTGTAAGTTGCAAATTTTCTAACTTCAGCAAGACCCGCAGACCCGTCAGAGCGCAAAGTTCGGGGCATTCAACCAACGGCGTTCGGCGCAAATGTTGGCGCACCCATTGGCGGGCTTGTTGCACCATTCGCCAACTGACCGAACCGGCGACGGTTTTAAAGGCTAACTCGGCTTTTTCCGCCACCCTCTGTCCCCCTTTCAGCGCTGACCGCGTGCCGTCCAGACCAAATGGCGCAGTTCGGGCAAGATGAGTCGGTGCAACGCCAGGTGACAAGCGTGAGGCGACCCTGGCAAGCAAAAGACCGGCTTCCCGTTGGCAATGCCGGCAAAGGCACGACTCATCAGCGCGGCACTGCCGATCTCAGCGTAACTGAGTTGCCGAAACAGTTCACCGAACCCTTCCAAGCGCTTGTCCAACAGGGGCAAAAGGGCTTCCGCAACGATGTCGCGATAGCTGATCCCCGTGCTCCCGGTCGTGATAACTGCATCCACTTCGTCGTCTACTAACCAACCGGTAACGACCGCGCGCACTTGCCACAGGTCGTCACGGACGATTTGGTAACGCACGACTTGATGCCCTTCGTTCACCAACAAACTACGGATTAATTGTCCGCCTGTATCGGTGGCTTCTGTGCGCGAATCGCTGACAGTCAACACACCGCACCGCACGCACTGGATGCGCTCAGCGTGGGCGCGATGGGTTTCGTGCGTCGGGGGATGCGCCATCGCCTTTTCACTCCTTCTCTCCCCGATGCGCCGGTGCAGCCGCACCGACCCATTGGGCGACCAAGCGTTGCACCAAATCCGCCAATTGGTCACGCACTTTGCGATATGCCTCACGCGTGTTACCGTAAGGGTCAGACACCTCTTCCCTCGCCAAGCCCACATATTCAGGCAGCGTGAACACGCGCCCGCACAGTTCGGCATCCATCATCAGCAAATATTCCTTCTGGTCGCGCGTCATCGTCAAGATGACATCTGCCCAATCCAGTAATTCCCAACAAAGGGGTTGCGAGCGGTGCCTGGAAGCGTCAATGCCCCACTCTTGAAGGACAGCGATGGTGTCCGGCGTCGGCGGAGCACCGGTGACAGCATGGGTGCCAGCCGACCGCACCTCTACCACTAACCCGCGCCGACGCGCCAAATCCCGCAGCAAATACTCCGCCATCGGGCTACGGCACAAATTGCCCGTGCACACGAAAAGAACCCTGCGCGGTATCATGCAACAGCACCTCGCACATTCGGTTGATTCAGTTGCGTTGTCTCAAAATCCTGTCATGGTCTTGGCACCGACGCCATTGCCGCTGCCACAGCACGAACCCCTTGCGCCAAACTTCATATGAAAACCACTCTCGCCGGAGGGAGGTGCTGTGCGATGACGCGACGGGAATGGCTGCGCGTGACGGGCTCGGCTACTGCAGCGTTGGGACTCGGTCCGTTGGTGCTGACTGAGCGCGTGAAGGGCGCTAACGACCGTATCCGTGTCGGCATCATCGGCGCCGGGCAACGCGGTTCGGCGCTGATGCGTGAAGCCTACGAGGTGGGTAAGGAACTGAATGTTGAAATCGTCGCGGTCTGCGATGTGTGGCGCCGCAACTTGGACCGTGCCGCTGACACGGTGCGTAAATGGTATGGCCGCGACCCGCTCAAATTCGTCGCCCACGAAGATTTGCTCGCCAGCAAGGAAGTGGATGCGGTCATCATCGCTACCGCCGATTTCCAGCACGCCCGTCACCTCATTGACGCCATGAAGGCGGGCAAAGACGCCTACTGTGAGAAGCCGATGGCGAACGACCTCAAGGATGCCAACGAGTGCTTACAGGTGTGGCGACAGACGCGACAGGTCGTGCAAATCGGGACGCAACGGCGCAGCGACGGGCGATGGGCGGCAGCCGCAGAACTGCTGCAAACGGGAATCTTGGGCACCGTCACCCGCGTGGAAAGCCAATGGCACTTTTTCGGACCCCGCTGGCGCCGCCCCGGCGATGTCAAGGACGCGCTGAAAGATCCGTCACAGATTGACTGGAAGCGCTTTTTGATGGGCAAACCCTATCACCCCTTTGACCCCCACCGCTTTTTGGAGTGGCGGCTCTACCGCGATTACTCCAGCGGCTTGATTGACCAGTGGATGAGCCACATGATTGATGTCGTCCACTGGCTTACAGGCGAGCGCTTCCCTAAAAGCGTCGTTGCGCATGGCGGCATCTTCCTCTGGAAGGACGGTCGCGAAAACGAGGATGTCGTCGTTGTGGCACTGGAGTATCCCAAGGGTTTTTTGTGCACCTTTAGCGCCAGTTTGACCAACAGCGCGGGCGGACCTGAACTGACCGTGCGAGGCACCAACGGCAGTTTTGACAGCGACAGTTGGACAATCGCGGGCACCGGCGGCGGGGGCGAACATCGCTTGAAAGACGCCGTCAAAATTCAACCCAAACCCAGCGTCTCACACATGCGCAACTGGTTGGAATGCCTTCGCACCCGTCAGCAACCCAACGCGACAGTAGAGCACGGCTATCAACACTCCATCGCGTGCATCATGGCGGCGCAAGCGCTATGGACGGGACGGCGAATTACTTTTGACGCCCAACGGGCGCGTCTGGCATCGGCATAACACCCGTCCCTTTGCCACTATCCGGACGGAGACGCGGTTCCGCCACCGGTCCCTGTATTGTTGGGCGGCGAAGGCGGGGACGGACTGGAATTGGAAGGGGTTGAAGGGTTGTTTTCGGTCGTCGTGCCGGATGACGATGGCGACGGTGTCGTGTCGGGCTTGACAGGTGGCGGCGGAGGTGCCACGGAATGCGGTGTCGGCATCGGAATGACTTCCACGGGTTCGTGACCGATCGGCACACCTTCGTCAGGCGTCGTCGGCTCCTGCTCTTCAGGCGTTTCCGTCGTTTCGGGGACGGCGCCAACGGTGCGGTTGGCAGGCGCGATCCGCCTCCCATTCCGTTCAGGGCGAGACGCGACCCGCAGCAGCCCCTCAATACTTCCCGCCCCATGCTCCCACTGGGCGATGAGAAAAGTCGGTCCCAATAGGTCTGCCAACACTTGCGGCGCTTTCTCGCGGTCGGGGATGAGAATGCTGCCCAAGCGAGGATGGCGGGCGAAATTGCCCGGGAGCGTCGCCGTTTTCATCTTGTCCAAAGATACCGTGCGGGCGAAATTCGCTAAACTCAACATGGTTCGGGTATCCATGTCCGTCGCCAAATATTCCCGCGCAATAGCCACCAGGCGCGGCAGTTTGGTGACCATGTTGGACTGCAGCAATTTTTGCGCCAGCGTTTTGAGAAATTTTTGCTGCCGCTGCACCCGTCCTAAGTCGCCGGTTGGGTCCCAATGCTCAATCTTGACCCTACACTTAGGGCAAAACCGCCGATAGCCTTTCCCGCGGTAGCGCACATAGCCGATGGCGTCTTTGCCGTTCAGGTGGTGCCAACCCCGCTGCAAATGGATGTGCAAGTTGCCCCAATTATCGTCGTAGTGCATGTCATACTCCACGAACAAGTCCACGCCACCGACTAAATCCACGAGTTTGACAAACGCGTCAAAAGTCACTTGAACGAAATGGTGCGTGTCAATGCCGAATTCGTCGGCTAAAACCTTTTGCAACTCCTGCGGACCGCCTATGGCGTGAACGGCGTTGATTTTGTGCAACCGCCCGTTGTAACGCACCAAAGTGTCGCGGGGAATGGACAATAGGGCGACCGTGCCGTCGCGGCTCAAACTGGCGACCAAAATTGTGTCAGAGCGCGCCGGCGTGGGCATGGGACGCCCTCGGTTGTCGTAATCGCGGTCTGCACCGACGATCAAGATGTTCAAGCGATCCCGCCCGGCAAAGGCGTAATCAGACGGGACGACCCAATCGGCGACGCGCTCCACTAAACGCTGAACGGGTGTCGCCTTACCCTGCCGATGCAAGTAAACCGAAACGCCCGCCAGACACGCCAGGGCATTGAGCACCACAAGACCCGCCACCAAGGCTATTCGCCTTAGCCTACGGAAACGCCGGCGGCGCTGCCATTCGTTAGCAGGGTTGGTCCACATCGTTCTTCGCCCCCGAGCAGCGTAGTTGCGCCGCTGTCTCTCCGCCGACCATCCGTCGCGTCATTCCCCCACGAACGGCGACGAAAGGGCGAGAAGGGTTTCCTTGCGCCCAAAGCCGTGACGGTCGGCAACGAGCGGCTTCACAATTTACTGCTGCCCGTCATAACTTTACCACAACATCGCCACCGAAGTTTACGGAGCACCCCAACGCCATAGCGCTGTAAAGTAAACGAGCGGCGCGGTGATGAGTAAACTGTCAAACCGGTCTAAAACGCCGCCGTGTCCTGGGATGAGGGCGCCGAAATCCTTGATGCCCAAATCGCGCTTCAAGACACTTTTGCCCAAGTCACCGAGTTGCCCCACCGCGCTCACAACGACGGCAAACAGCGCGACGGTCGGTAGCGGCACCGACGGCGCCGCTTTAAAAGCGCTCAACACCCACCAGCAAAGAACCGCCGCCACCACCCCGCCGGCGATGCCGCTCAACGCCCCTTCAACGGTCTTGCCTGGGCTGACCTGCGGGGCGATAGGGTGCTTGCCCATATGCGTTCCGACGAAAAACGCCGTCGCGTCCGTGCCCCAAACGGTCGCGAGCAGGGTCAAAACGATGGCGCGCCCTGCCCCTTCACCTTGGGCGCTCCAATGGCGCAGCAGGAGCGGGAACGCGAACATGCTGATGTAAAGGGCGCTGAACACTGTCGCGGCGATGCTGTGGAGACGCCAGCCCGCGGGGACAGGCTCACCGCGCCGCCAGAAAATGTGCGCTGTCATGCTGCCAAACAGCGTCAGCGCTGCCATGCCTACCCAAAGGTGAAACAACGCCGCCGGCGCATCGTGCGCCCGATGGGCGCCCACCAGCCACGCAAGCGTGCAGGGGAAAGCGATTTCTTTGAGCACGACGATGTCGCGCTGGCGTAATCCCTGCGCCAACTCCCACAGCCCCATCGCCGCCAACGCCCAAACTGCGACGGCGAACGGCACCCCTCCCACCCACACCAACGCTACGCCGACGGGGATGCCGACTGCCGCGCTCAGCAACCGCCACCGCACCATTTTCGGTCACCTAAAACCTTTTTCAGAAGGTTGGGGCGAGGGCAAAGCCCGACCGCATCGCGGCGCACAAAGGGAAAGCCGCCAAAGCGCCGGCTCACAACCCGAACCGCTGAAAAATGGTGTCCACATGGCGCACAAAGTAACTGTAGTCAAACAGCGCATCCAACTCCGCATCGCTCAGCGTGCGCCGAATTTCTGGACGCTCCCGCAACACCTGCTGCAGCGGACGCCGTTGTTGGAGGGCTTCAAAAGCGCATTGCTGCACGACCTTGTAAGCCTCATCCGCCGACCATCCCTTTTCCCGCAGTGCCAGTTGCACCCGTTGCGAAAAGACGACACCCTGCGTCTCCTCCAAGTTGCGCCGCATATTCTCGGGCTTGACGACCAAACCCCGCACGATAGCGGCAAATTGTCGCAGCATGTAGTCGGTCAGGATGGACGCTTCGGGCAAAATCACCCGCTCCACCGACGAGTTGGTCAAATCCCGTTCGTGCCAGGTGGCGATGTTTTCCAATGCGGGGATGACCATGCCGCGCACCAAGCGCGCCAATCCGCACAACCGTTCGCTGCGGATGGGGTTGCGTTTGTGGGGCATCGCCGATGAGCCCCGCTGCCCCGTCCGAAACGGCTCTTCCACCTCGGCGATCTCCGTCCGCTGCAAGTTGCGGATTTCGGTGGCGAATTGCTCAATGGATGCCGCTATCAGCGCCAGCACGCACAGATACTCGGCGTGACGGTCGCGCTGCAAAATTTGCGTGCTGACTTGCGGTCGGTTCAACCCTAAGCGGCGTAAAACGATCTCCTCCACGAGCGGGTCAACGGTCGCGTAAGTGCCGACTGCGCCCGAAATTTTGCCCGCCGCCACGCGCTCTTTCACCGCCCGCAACCGCTCCCTGTGTCGCTCCAACTCCGACAGCCACACCAGCAACTTCAACCCGAAAGTGATGGGTTCGGCGTGAACGCCGTGCGTCCGTCCCATCATGAGCGTGTGCTTGTGCTCGACGGCGCGGTTGCGCACCGCATCCATTGCGTCGTCCAAATCCCGCTCCAACATCTCGCACGCCCGTTTGAGCAGTAGCCCCAACGCCGTGTCTTCTACATCGTAACTCGTGACACCCATGTGCACATAGCGGGCTTCATCGCCCATGTGCTCTGTCATCGCCCGCACGAAGGCGATCAGGTCGTGCTCATATTCACGCTCCAGTTCCAAAACGCGCTCAACGGTGAACGATGCCCGTTCGCGAATTTTTTGTGCGGCGTCTTTCGGGATGACCCCCAACTCCGCCCAGGCATCGCAAATCGCCAACTCCACTTCCATCCACGCTTGGAACTTGCTCTCCAAACTCCACAATTGACGCATTTCGGGGTAACTGTAGCGTTCCCAAACGGCGCTGCCCATCCTCATCGCTCACCTCGCTGCATTGTTTCGTCGTCCGTTTGCGCTGCGTCGGGAGCGGGCGCCGGTCGTTCTTTGACGGCAACGATGACCCGATAGCCGCCGTGGATGTCCACGCACTCGGCGTCACCAAAAATTTCAGCGGTGAGGCGCTGCAGCGTTTTCGCGCCGTGTTGCGTGCGGGCGACAAACCAAAAAGTGCCGCCGACTTTCAGCCGCTCAAAGGCTTCGCAGATGAGCCGCACCAGCACTTTTTTGCCCGCGTGGATGGGCGGGTTGGTCAGGATGGCGTCAAATTGCAAGTCGGGCGGCAACGCCGCCGTCCCGTCACTTTTGAGCGCGATGGCGTTTTTGATGCGGTTGCGTTTCAAGTTACGCCGCGCCAAGGCGACGGCGCGTTCGTTGATGTCCACCATCCACACCCGCAAGCGCGGGTGCGTCGCCGCGATGGCGATACCGATGGCGCCGTAACCGCACCCTAAATCCAGCACCTCGCCTTCATCGGGGAGGTGAGCGACTTCCACCAAGCGCTTCGTGCCCAAGTCCACATAGTCTTTGGCGAACACGCTTTTGTCCGTCTCAAAGACGAACTCGCGCCCTCGCAAGCGGGCACGGATGTGCTTGGGTTTGCTGGGCGTCGTCGGGCGCTCCGTAAAGTAGTGTTGCCATGCGGCGTCGGCATGGTCGTTGTGGCGCGCCATCGGGTCCTCACCGCTCCATGCGTTGCGATGTCCTTAACAAAAATTTTGGCTGCTTACATGCGGTCTGCGTTACGAATCGGCGAACAAACGGCTGTGGCGCAATTGGCGCAAGACGGCTTGGTAGTCCAGTTCGCCGGCTTCAATGCGGTCGCTTTGCTCTTCCAACTCACGGGTCAGCGCTTCGTCGGCGAATTCGGGATAACGCGACCGCAGCCAGCGGTAAACCTGTCGCCCCAACTCCGTCACGAACAGAAACCCGTTGCGCTCCACGACATAGCCGCGCTCCAGCAGTGTCTGGACGATTTTGGCGTAAGTGGACGGACGCCCCAAACCCCGTCGGCGCATCTCTTCAATCAGGCTGCCTTGCGTGAAGGGCAGCACTTTACTGACCGTCCGCATCTGTTTGCCGACGACGCGCATGTCCGCTGCGACAGGTTGCACCCGCAGCGGCGCGATGCGATGAAAACCGTCGTCCAACACTTCCGCAATCACTTCCCATTCGTGCTGCCAATCGCCCAACTGCAAGGTGACCTTCGCCTTGCGCACGCTGGCGGGTTTCATCTGCGACGCCAAAAATCTGCGGACAATCAAGCCGTAAAGGCGCAACGCCAACTTGGGGTTGTCCAGCGCGATGCGCCCCGCCGACAGCCACAACCGCAAATCGTCGTCGGTCAACGGGCGGGTCGGGCGAATGCACTCGTGCGCCCCTTCCGCCCCGTAAGAGCGGGGCTGAAAATCGCCGGCAGCCTGCAAGCGTTCCAGCAACTCCTGCGCGACCCGTATGCCTGCATCGGACACCCGCACGCTGTCGGTGCGATGATAGGTGATGACGCCCCGTTCAAACAGGTCTTGCAACGCATCCATGACACTCGTCGCAGAGGCGAAACTGCCCGCCTCTGCAAGGAGCGTCCCGGTGTTGTAAGGGGGCGGCGGATTGACCGTCTCTTCGCCCGCATCGGTGACGGTGATGCGGGCTTGCTCCAATCGCTCAAATAACTGGCGAGCAAAGTGCAGGTCGTCGTGCTCAAAGGAAAGTTGCACGGTGATCTCGTTGCGGGACGCGCTGGCGCATTGGACGGTGATTCGGGCTTTCTTTTGCCGTGCCAAATCGGTGCGCTCAATGACCCAACCGAGCACGGGCGTTTGGACGCGCCCCGCCGACAGATCGTGGCGGTGGAAGACTTGCCACAAGCGGCGCGACAACTCAAAACCGACCCAGCGGTCAAGGATGCGGCGCGTCATCTGGGCTTTGACGAGATTGCGTTCCATCTGCCGCGGCGAACGCAGCGCCTGCAAAAAGGCGCGGCGCGTGACCTCGTGAAATTCAGCCCGCACGATGTTGGGGTTAAACGGCTTGAGCGCTGCCATCAGGTCGTAGCCAATTTTTTCGCCTTCCGCATCGGGGTCGGTAGCGATGACAATTTCGTCAAACTGCACGGCAACGCGCTGTAAGGCATGGATGAGCGTCATCTTGTCCCGTTCAGGCGGTTTGCCGCAGGCGCAAGCGTCTTCGGTCGTTTGCTCCCCGCACTGCGGGCACGATTTGATGGTGCTGTAAACGGGGACAAAAAAACCGTCCCGTTGCAAGACGCCGTGGAGCCCTTCGCGTTCCACGAGGTCAAAGATGTGCCCCAGCGATGCCGTGACAGCGAGCAACCTATCGCCCGTCGTCACTTCCCACACCGACAACCCGTTCAGGACGCGCCGCTGAGGCGTCCCGAAAAAGTGGGCGATAGTGCGGGCTTTGTTGGGCGACTCCACGATGACCAAAGTCGTGCGCATTTCGGGGTGCACCCTGTCCACGACCTCACCCGCTTGCAACTGGCGGATGCGTCGGCGGTCGTCGTCTACCTTGTGCAACTCTGCGTCCCAATCCACCTGCTCGGCGTCGGCGAACTCCACCTCGTCGTAAAAGAGCCGCAAGCGGCGCTGTAAACTGTGGAAGGCTTTTTTATCCCACGCCAAAATAAGGCTGATGCCTCGGCTGATCCCCCCCGCGAACAACCGCGAGGTGCGCCCCGACGCTTGCAGGTAACTGGCGGCGTCGCCGAGGGTGATGAACAGTTGCCCATCCTGACGGTGCAGCGCCACTGTTTCCGCTATCTCCAACTTCGCCAGCACGCCTTCATCGGCGAATTGTTGGCGCAAGTAGTCGGCGATTTCCTGAACCCGTTTGGGTCGGGGTTGGTCGGAGCGCCAAAAGCGGTAGCGACGCATCGTGGACAGGTAGGCGTCAATGCGGGCTTTGTCGTCGCTGACTTCCCGCAGCGCCAACAGCAACGGGACGAAACTGCGGGGGTCGTCGGTCGCCGTCAGCGGAAAAGTCATCTTGGGCACATCCATGAAGATGGCGTAGCGGACGGTTTCGGGCAAATCAATCCCCCGCACCAGCGCGTTGGTCGGAATAGCGATGCCGACGGCGACGGCGATGTCGCCGCGTTGAAACGCCTGCAATTGGTCGCTGTTTGCGACGAGTTCGTCGTAAGCGACGGCACTGATCTTATGACGCTGCAGCCACGCCACGATGTCTGCGACGCCGTCGCGCCCCAGTTCGCCTGAGACGAACACGATGCCCCCCTTGCCAAATCGCTCGACCCAACGGACGAGTTGGCGCTTGGCGTCGTTCACATCGCGCACCCATTGGACGGCGTCACACACATTGCGCACCGTCACCCGCACGGGAACAACTTCAAAGCCCAAGAGGGCGCGAAACAACAGCACGCGCTTTGTGCGGGGGCGCAAAGTCGCTGACGAAACGACGAGAACACCCTTGGGGCGGGACGCAGGACGCAAGACAGAGGGCGTCTCTTCAGAGCCCTCGTCTTCACCCGCCTCACCAAACACCTCGTCCATCTCGGCTTCTTCGGCTTCTTCTTCACCCTCGTCGGGGACAAGCGGTGCGGTTTGAGCGCCACGCCTCTCCTTCCATGCGGCGTCAATGTCGGCATCGGTGAAACCGAGCAGTTTCAGCACCTTGTCTACATTGCGCCCTGACTTGAGCAAGGCGTCCACATCGTCCACAAACACGAAGTCAAAGGTGCGCCCGTTGAGCAGGTCAAAACTTGTCGCCAAAAACATGCTGGTCGTAATGAGCACTTCGTAGTCGCCCGTTTCAATTGCCTTGCGTTCGCGGGTGCGTCCCAAGTAGGCGACGACCTTTTTGGTGCCAAAGGCGCGACAGCGTTCGGCGACTTGCTCCACCAGCAAGCGGGTCGGGACGACGATATAAGCGGTGCCGGGCAAAAAGTGCGCCATCGCGATGCCAAAGGTCGTTTTACCGACGCCCGTCGGGGCAATCAGCGCAAAACTCTCGCCTAACAGCACCCGCCGCGCCCAAACCCGTTGCAGCGCCCAAAGGTCAACGCCGAGATGGCGGCGAAAAAAGGCGGCGAAGGCGCGTTCTGTGTCTTGCAAGTAGCAGACCCAGCGGTAATGGTGCAAATTGCCCCGCTGCCGTAAAAAGTCACACAGTCCCGACGGCGCCGACGAGGTGCTCACCGCTCTGTCAGGCAAGCAGTTCTCGCACGCCCAACCTGCTTCCAACCTTTCGGCACTGATGTCCCCGCCACAGTTGGGGCAAAGGCGGCGAAAGGTCGCAAAGGAACTCATGCGTCTCCGCCTCTTGGGGCACCATGAGTTACCGTGTCGTCGGGGACGGCGACGATGGGGACGCCGTCGTGCCGCTCGTCTTGCCTGCCTCCAGCGCACTCGTCGCGGTGTTCAAGGCATCACGGATGGCGTTTAACGCCTGACGGAGTTTTTGCTCCCGCTGCTGCGATATTTCCAGCATCCGGTCGCGTTGCGCCAGTTGGGCGTTGGCGTTGTCCAGCGGGACTTTCCATGCCATCCATGTAATGAACAGCGCTACGGCTGCGCCGACGACCAAGCCGATGATGAAACCCACCAAACTGCTGCCGCCCCTTTGCTGGGGCTGCGTGGCTTGCGCCGTCGGTTCGTCGCTGGGTGGCGTCGGTGCGTTCTGCCAGACTTCCTGCCGCTCTTCCGCCATCGCAGTCACCTCCTCAGGTGATGTGCCACCGTTCGTTGAGCGGGTGCTGATAAGTTTCCACAGCCAACGCCATGACGGCAGCGACGCTTACAGGTTGCCGCAGTGTTGCAGACTCGTAAACAGCGATGCACACCGCTTGGGAGCGGTAGCCCTCTTCACCGTCCACCTCCACTCGCGGGTCGCCGCTCAAGCACGCCACGATGAACTCGTGCACCTCTTGTGCAATACCGTCCATGATGCCCAACGGGAACAACCGCTCGCGCTCGTCCGCCGAGAGCGCCGCCAAAAACTCTTCGCGCAACGCGGACAACGGAATCGGTTCGTCCTTGCCCCGCACGAACAAACCCGCTTCCAAGTCTAATGCGCCCTCTGCGCCGTAGACGACGCGGTTGCCGATTTTAAGCGCGGGCGCCGCGATCGTTTCCACCCAAACGCCCAACGCCCCGTTATCGAACCGCAGCAGCGCTTGCGTTGTGTCTTCAATCGTGGCGGTGACAGGCTCTTCGTGCTCGTTGACCTTGCGGAAGCGGGTCGGGTTGAAGGTTGCCATTTGGGCGGCGACTTCAACGACTTCACCGACATGGTAGCGCATCAAGTCAGCGAAATGGACGCCGCCATCCAGCGTCCATCCGCCCCCTGCCAACTCCACATGGTCGCGCCAGCCCCAATACCAACGCCGTTCGGTGACATCTAACCAGTAAACTTGCTGGGGTTGCCCGATGCGTCCCTGCTGAATTGCCCAGCGGATGGCGCGCTGGTCAGGGTAACGCCGATAGTTTTCGGCGATGGATAGCACGACCCCTTTGCGATGGGCAGCCTCCATGATTTGGCGCCCTGCCCGTAGCGTAATCGCCAGCGGTTTTTCCAGCAACACATGTTTGCCCGCTTCCAAGCAGGCGCTCGCGACCGTGTGGTGCTCATGATGTGGGACGACGATGTCCACGGCGTCCACGCTGTCCATCCTTAGCAGCGCCCCCACATCGCGCAACACGGTCGGGCGCCTTTCCTGCCACGCGGCGATGTCATCCGCCAGTTTTTGCGCCGCCGTCTCGTTGACATCCACGCAGGCGACGATGCGGAACGGGCGAAAACCTTTCTCCCACAGCGCTTGGAACCCGTGCCGCACATGGGCACCCATCATGCCCCCGCAGCCGATTAAAGCGATGCCGATAGATTCACGGCTCACCACTTTTTCCCCCTTTCGTTGCCGGGCTTTTACCTCCTCACGCCTTGCCTTACCGCCATACGGCGACGAACACATGCAGTTGGCGGGGTTGGGTCGCGTTGCGCCCGCTGCACCAGACAAGTCGCTTGCCGTCGGGCGAGAAGTGCGGGAACAAATCGGGCGCCGGATGGTAGGTGACGCGTTCTAACCCTGTCCCGTCGGTGTTGATGACGAACAGGTCAAAATTCTTCGGGTCGTGGTGGTTGCTGGCGAAGATGATGCGCTTGCCGTCCGGCAGCCACGCAGGGCAGAAGTTGATTCCGCCCAGCCGCGTGATTTGGCGCAAGTTGCGACCGTCGGAGTCCATGACGAACAACTCCATCGTCGGCGGGCTCACAACACTTAGGTGCAGCAGCCGCTTGTATTCGGCGATTTCGTCGGGCGTCTTGGGCAAGTAGGCGCGAAAGACGACCTGCTTGCCGTCCGGCGAGTAAAACGCCCCACCCTCGTAGCCCAATGTCCTCGTCAACCGCTGCAAGTCGCTGCCGTCCAGGCGCATGCTGTAAAGGTCAAGGTCGCCGTCGCGATAACTTGTGAAGACGATGCGCCTCGTCTTCCAGCAAATCGTCGCCTCGGCGTCGTAGCCGTCGTTGTCTGTCAGGCGGATGAGTTCCATCGTGTTCAAGCGGCGTAGGTAGAGTTCGTAACTGGGGAAGACGCCCCACGCGTAGCGAGGCAGGTCCAATTGGGGCAACTGGGGCGGCTCAGCCCCTGCAAGGTGCGTCGTCGCAAACACGACCCCGTCACCGTCGGGCGTGAAATAGGCGCAAGTGCAGCGCCCTTTCCCCGTGCTGACGACGCGCGGGTCAGTGCCGTCGGCGTTCATTACAAAAATCTGGTCGGCTTTGTAAGGTGGGCGGGTGGATTGGAAGACGAGCCGTTGCCCGTCTGGCGACCAATAGGCTTCGGCGTTGGTGCCCTCAAAAGTTAGTTGGCGCACCCGCGCGAGATGTCTGCCCTCTGCGGGCAACAGCAGCGGGGCGGGCTGTGGGGTGACCCGCGAGAGGGCGACGAACCCGCCCACTCCGACCGACACCACAAACGCTATCAGCCGTTTCATGCGCTGCCCACTCCTTTCAGGCGGCGTGCGAACCGCTTTCAAAGTTTGCGGCGTTTGCCGCCGATGGCGTGCCGTCCGAAGGACTGGTGCGTCACAATCACGGCGCGGTGAGGGGTGTCCATGCTGACATGGCTGCTGATGGCGAGCATTTTCGGAGCGCGTGAGCCGGTGGCGGTGACAGGAACGGTGTGGCGATGGGACGGGATACCCGCCTCCCTCGCCCAAGTGGTGCTGGTCGCCGAACCGCCTTTTGGCGTCGGCGAACTGCTTTGGCAGGAAACGCAGTGCGACGAAGGCGGGCGCTTCCGGTTGTCGCTTCCCTACCCCACCGACCGGATGGCGTTCGTCATCGCGCGGCACACCGACGGCGGGTTGGGATGGCAGCGGGTCACGCTGACGCGATCAACCTCATGCCGCATCGTTTTGCACCGCACCGTGCCGCTCACGGGACAAGTGAGCGGGATGCCCAACGCCCATCTCTTCGTGCGGCAGTTGAAGCCGTTGGGTGTGTTTGACGGTGACAGGGTGCCGTTGCATTTGGCGCGTTTCACGCCCCCGTTTTTGCAGGCGCACACTGATGCTACCGGGCGCTTTGCTTTTGCTGCCTTGCCCGACGGCTTCATCGCCGAGGTGGAACTGGCGACCCTGCCGGTTCGCTTCACAGCGCTTGTCGGTGACACCGCCCAATGGTGCCTGCCCCCGATGGGTATCGTCGCCGGCACCGTTCAAACTGCTGACGGCGCCCCGTTGCCTAACGCCCTCGTCCACTGTGTTCCGGTTGACCCCCTGCCACCTGACAGTGGGTTCCGTCCGGTCGCCACAGCAGTCACTACCGATGTTCAAGGTAACTTTCGCGTCGCTGCGCCGGCGGGCAAATGGTTGATATGGCTGCCGGCGCGGGGCGATGCAGAATGGGTGAGCGCCCCGCAAATTGTATCCGTGCCTGCTAACACAACGGTCGCTGTCACCCTCAAAGCGCAACGGGCGGGCATCGTGCGAGGTTGGGTCGCCGATGCCCAAACACGCTTTCCCCTTCCTCGCCTGTTCGTTCACGCGCAACTGCTGCACCCTATTCCACGCCCCACGCCTCGTATCCCCGTCCTTTCCGAAGTTGCCTGCCAACTCCCCGAAGGCGCTTACGAGTTGCGGTTGCCCAACGGTATTTGGCTGCTGAAAGTCGCTGACGACGGATGGCAAAGTGAACCGGTCACGGTGGAAGTCGCCGAAGGCGCCGTCTTGGAAGCACCGTTCATTTTCGCCCGCCCGTTTCCGACAGTGCATGTCACCGTCGTTGACCAACGAGGACAACCGACGCAAGCGCTCATCGCTGACGGCGATGGCGACACGATAGCGACGGATGCCAACGGCACAGCACACCGGCAGATCCCGCCCGGACGCCCCGTTCGGCTTATCGCTGTGTCTGCCGATAAGCGAGCGTGGGCGACGGAAGTCGTGACGGGAACGGCAACGGCATTGCAGTTACCGCTGCGAACGGGGGTCGCCATCAACGGCACCGTGGTTGGCGCAGCGGCGCGACCGCTCCCGAACACGCTGGTGAGCCTTTGGGCAAAATGGCAAACCGACGACCGCCCCCTCTGTCTGCTTTCGCAGCGTTCGGATGCGCACGGACGCTTTGCGTTTTTTGCGCCGGCAGACGCGTTCGTTCAAGTGCGCGCCTACACGGGCAATGCGCACGGACAAACGGCATGGCAAGCGGCGCCATCGCTGGCGCAAACCGGTGTTGTGGTGCGGGTGGCAGCGGAGTGATCTCCACTTTGACAAGCGTCGCCGACAAATTGGCGGAAGGACAAAAACGCATTGCAACGGGGGTGAGCGACCGTGACGGAAAAGATGTGGGTCGTCGCGATGGCGGTGAGTTTGGCGGCGCACCCGTTTGATTTGTCCCGCGTGCGGTTATTGGACAGCCCGTTCAAGCGAGCGATGGACCGGGATGCGGCTTACCTGCTACGGTTAGAGCCTGACCGGCTGCTCTCGCGTTTCCGCGCGGAAGCAGGCTTGCCCCCCAAAGCCCCCCCTTATGGCGGTTGGGAACGCATGGGCGTCGCAGGACATTCGCTGGGGCACTACCTTTCAGCGTGCTCGCTGCTGTTCGCAGCGACGGGGGATGAGCGGTTTCGCGAACGGGTCAACTACATCGTGGACGAGCTGGAACTGTGTCAGAAAGCGCACGGCGACGGCTATGTCGCTGCCATTCCAGAGGGGCGACGGGTGTTTGCGGAGGTCGCTGCGGGTAACATCCGCGCTCGTCCCTTCGACCTCAACGGCGTTTGGGTGCCTTGGTATACGCTGCATAAACTCTTTGCAGGCTTGCTGGACGCTCACCGCTACTGCGAGAACGCAAAGGCAATGCAAATTGCGACGCGGCTCGCCGATTGGGCGGAACGCGTCACCGCCAACTTAACCGATGAACAGTTTCAAGCGATGCTGGCGTGCGAACATGGAGGCATGGTGGAAGTCCTAGCGGAACTTTATGCGCGGACGGGCGATGAACGCTACCTGCGTTTGGCAAAACGCTTTTACCATCGCGCCGTAATGGACCCGCTGGCACGGGGTGTTGACTGCTTGCCTGGTTTGCACGGCAACACGCAAGTCCCGAAAGTCATCGGCATGGCACGGCTTTACGAGTTGACCGGCGCGCGCGTGCCCTATCGGGTCATCGCCGAGTTTTTCTGGGAGCGGGTCGTCAAGCACCATGTCTATGTCATCGGCGGGTTCACCGACGGCGAGCATTTCGGCGAACCCGACCGGTTGAGCGACCGGCTGGGTGCTAACACGGCGGAAGTGTGCAAAACCTACAACCTGCTCAAACTTACCAAGCACCTGTTCAGTTGGGCGCCGAGTGCCGAGAAAGCCGACTACTACGAGCGGGCCCTTTACAACCACATCCTCGCCTCACAAAACCCTGATGACGGGATGATGTGCTACTATGTGCCGCTGCGCCCGGGGCATTTCAAGACCTACTCCACGCCCTTTGATTCGTTCTGGTGCTGCGTCGGGACGGGCATGGAAAGCCATGCCCGCTACGGCGAATTTATCTACTTCCACGCCGGTGACGAACTGTTCGTCAACCTATTCATCCCGTCGGAGTTGGACTGGCGCGAAAAAGGCGTCAAAGTGCGGATGGAGACGACATTCCCTGAAAGCGACACGGTGCAACTGAGAGTGACGAGCGAGAAGCCGACTTTGCTGACGGTTTCTGTTCGCTGCCCCAGCTGGCTGGCGGATCTACCAGAAGCGAAAGTGAACGGTGTGCCGCTACCCCTCAGCGCGCGCCCTGGCTCCTACCTTGCGGTGCGGCGCATGTGGCAAACGGGCGATGTGTTGGAAGTGCGGTTGCCGATGGGGTTGCGCTTAGAAACGCTCCCCGATGCCCCTGCGCGGGCAGCCATCCTTTACGGTCCTATCGTGCTTGCGGGCGACTGGGGTCCCATTGACCAACCCGAACCGGCACCGACGCCCGCTTTGGTAGTGCAAGGGCACCCTATTGCTGAGTGGGCGGAAATGGTTCACCAAACGCCATTGACTTTCCGCACGAAGGGCGTTGGTCACCCCCGCGATTTCACGCTCGTCCCGTTTTATGCGATGCACCATCGCCGCTACACCATCTATTGGGACTTGCTGACAAATGAACAGTGGCGGCAACGGGTCGCTGAATGGCGAGCGGAACAGGAGCGGTTGCAGGACTTGGAGCGACGGACCGTTGACCTCGTTCGCATCGGCGACGCTTCCTCGGAAAGCGCACACAACTTGCGCGGCGAACGCACAAACAGCGGCGCTTTCGCCGGACGCCATTGGCGCCATGCCACCGACGGAGGGTGGTTTGCTTACGACCTGCAGGTTGACCCCGATCACCCGATGGCGTTGGTCGTCACCTATTGGGGCAGCGATACGGGCTCAAGGGTCTTTGACATCGTCGTGGACGGCAAAGTGATTGCGACCCAACGGCTGCGCCGCGACAAACCCGAACGCTTTTTTGATGTCACCTATCCCATCCCGCTGGAGTTGACGAAAGGCAAGACGAAAGTGACCGTCCGCTTCCAAGCCCATCCCGACGCCATCGCAGGCGGTGTCTTCGGCGTCCGCACGGTGCGGGCGAAGCAATGACCGCACCCCTTTGACGGCGCACAGGGTTGAGGCACCCAGACCGTTTCAAACGACCAGCACCAACTTGCCAAAGAAGTCGCGGCTCTCCAGCACCTGTTGGGCGCGAGGGGCGTCGGCGAGCGGGAAGGTGCGGTCAATGACAGGTTTCAATCGCCCCTCACCCACCAACCGCACGATCGTCAACAGTTCGCTCGTTCGTCCCATCATAGACCCAATGAGCGCCAACTGGCGGCTGTAGAAGTAACGCAAGTCAACGGTGACGCTCGGTCCGCTGGTCGCACCGCAGGTGACGATGCGTCCGCCCTTCGCCAACGCCTTCACGCAGTCCTCAAAAACTGCCGGTCCGACATGCTCAAAGACGACATCCACACCCCGTCCGTCTGTCAGCTCGCGCACTTTGTCGGCGATGCTTTCGCGGCTGTGATTGATGGTCGCGTCGGCGCCTAACCCTTTTGCCCTCTCACATTTTTCATCGGTGCCCGCCGTCGCAATGACGAAAGCCCCGGCGAACTTAGCGATTTGCACGGCGGCGACGCCGACGCCGCTGCCCGCACCGATGACCAAGACGCGCTCGCCCGCTCGCAAATTGGCTCGGGTGATGAGCATGTGCCACGCTGTCAGGAAAGTCAGCGGAAACGCCGCCGCCTGCTCAAAAGTCAGGTTGGCAGGCATCGGGATCAAGTTGCGGGCAGGGACTTTGACATACTCGGCGTAACCGCCCCAAATTTTCGCACCCAAGATGCCGAAGGCTTGACACATGCTGTCCTCGCCCATGCGGCACCATTCGCATTCACCACAAGTCAAGTTGGGGTTAACAATCACCTTGTCGCCGACTTTGAACTGCGTGACGCCTTCACCGACAACGGCGACTTCGCCCGCTACATCGCTGCCAGGCACATGGGGCAACTGCAACCGATAAGCAGGAATACCGACGCGCAGCCAAATGTCCAAGTGATTGAGGGCGCAAGCCCGCACCCGCACGACGACTTCACCGGCTTGCGGTTCTGGGTCTGGCAAGTCCAAGTGGCGCAAACCCTCAACGCCACCATGTTCCACGATGGCAACCGCCTTCATCACGATCACCTCGTATCCCATTTGGCTTGCTTTATTGCCAAAGCAATTTTGGCAACGACCGGTGAGTTTCGGGACGGGGCACGCGTTCTGCGATTTTCGCTCGGCGCTTCTCGCCCCCACTACGCGCTCGCTGCCGCCTGCGGCAAAATTGCAACCGAACGAAACAGTTGGCTGTAGACGGGTATGGTGCTTTAGGGTGACAGGTCAAGGAGTCCGATGCCCTCGGAGGTGTCTAAAGTGCAGCGGCGGGCGCAAGTTTTTGCGGCGATGCTTGTGACTGCGTTGGTGGCAGGGATGGCGTTGACGGAAAATGCTGAAGCGCCGTCGGTGCCCATCGGCACGCGCCTTACAGCGCTGTCGTTCCGCGACATTGACGGTGTTCCTTACACGCTCGCCGACCTGCAACCCTATCGCGCCACCGTGTTCGTCTTCTTCTCGGTGTATTGCCCGATGTGCCGCAAATATCCGCAGCGCATCGCCCAGTTGCACGCCACCTTTAGCCAGCAGGGCGTCGCCTTCTTCATCGTCAACCCGATGTCCCATGAACCGCTTGACGAACTCCGCCAGTATGCCCGCGATGTCGGTTGGCAAATACCCCTCGTCAAAGATTGGGCGTTGGCAAAGGCGCTGGGGGCAACCGTCACGCCGCAAGTTGTCGTGCTGGACAGCGACGGTGTGGTGCGCTATCGCGGGCGCATTGACGACAACGCCGACGCGACACAAGTGACCCGGCACGATTTGCGCGACGCTTTAGAAGCCCTTTTAGCGGGCAAACCCGTGCCCAACCCTGAAACGACCGCCCAAGGTTGCGTCATTTCTTTTCCGAAGCCGCGCGCCAAGACGGGTGCGGTCACTTTCTACCGCGATGTGCTGTCCATCCTGCAGGAGCGCTGCCAATCGTGCCATCGCCCCAACGGTGCAGCACCGTTTCCGTTGATGACCTACGACGAAGCAGTGGCATGGGCGCCGCTCATCAAACCGTTTGTGCAGAGTCGGCGGATGCCGCCTTGGAAAGCGGAACCGGTCGCCGAGTATCACAATGAGCGGCGCTTGACAGAGGCGGAAATCGCCACGCTTGTTCGGTGGGTGGATGAAGGTTGCCCCGAAGGTGACCCCAAAGACGCCCCGCCGCCCAAGCGGTTTCCCGAAAAATGGGTGCTGGGCGAACCCGATTTGGTGCTGCAGCCCGACCGCGAGTTTCGGTTGGACGCGACAGGGCGCGATGTCTACCGCCACTTCGTCTTCCCGACCGACTTCGCCGAGGACAAATATGTGACAGCCATTGAAGTGTTGCCGGGCAACCCGCGCGTCGTTCACCATGTCATCGCCTTCATTGACACCTCAGGGCGCGCCAAGCAACTGGACGGACGGGATGGGCAACCAGGTTACGAAGCGTTTGGCGGACCCGGCTTCATCCCAGCGGGCGGTTTGGGCGGTTGGGCGCCAGGTAACAGCCCGCACCCGTTGCCCGACGGTATCGCCTATCTGCTGCCCAAAGGTGCCACGATCGTCATCCAAGTGCACTACCACAAGTCGGGTCGACCCGAAACCGACCGCACGAAAGTCGGCGTCTATTTCGCTAAGACGCCGCCCAAACACATCGTGCGCGTCCTGCCCGTCGTCAACTTTCTGTTCGCCATTCCGCCCGGCGCGAAGCGTTACGAAGTGCGGGCGGAGAGCACCTTCGTGCGGGATGTCAAAGTGTTGGCGGTCATGCCTCACATGCACTTGCTCGGGCGCGAGATGAAGGTGACGGCAATTTTGCCTGATGGGGCAGAAAAACCGTTGGTGTGGGTCAAGGACTGGGACTTCAACTGGCAAGAGACCTACTTTTTCAAACAACCCGCGCGGTTGCCAGCGGGCACAAAGGTGCGGGTCGTCGCTTACTACGACAATTCGGCGGAAAACCCGCGCAACCCTAACAAACCGCCCAAGTGGGTGCGATGGGGCGAGCAAACGACCGACGAGATGTGCATCGCCTTCGTGTGGTTCGTCCCCGACGATGAAGCGACGAAAACAGCGGCGCGGCAATGAACGAAGGAGGGCAAGCGGTGACCATCCGCGAATTGCAGGAGCAAATTCGGCGCACTTACCTTGAGCGCGACGCACAGCGGGGCTTGGAACGGACTTTCCTTTGGTTCGTGGAAGAAGTCGGCGAGTTGGCGCGCTTGGTCAAAAGCGATGGGCGTGACCCAGCGGCGCTGCAGCAGGAATTTTCCGATGTGCTGGCGTGGCTGCTCAGCGTCGCCAACCTGCTCGGCGTGGATGTGGAAACCGCCGCCCATCGCTACGCCAACGGTTGCCCCAAATGCCAATCATCGCCGTGCCGTTGCCCCATGCGCTGAAAGGAGTGAAATCGCATGGCGCGACCGATGCGCATCGCTATCTTCACCGGCGGGCATCCTTTTGACCGCGACGCCTTTTTTGCGGTCTTTGACCGTTTGGGTGAAATCGCGTGGGCAGAGTTTCCGCAAGCCGACGCCAACGAGATGTGGCAAAGCGATGCGTTGCGCGACTACGACGCCGTCGTGCTTTACGACCTGTGGCAGGACATCACCGAAGCGCAGAAGCAAGGCATGGTGCGGTGGCTGCGGGATGAGGGCAAAGGGCTATTGGCGCTCCACCACAGCATCGCCAACTACCAACACTGGGACGAGTATCCGCGCATCATCGGTGCCCGTTACTTTTTGGCGCCGGGCGTCGCCCCCGACGGGACGCCCTACGAACGCTCCCAGTGGCACATGGATGTGACGCTGACGGTGCAGGTGTTAGACCCCGCTCACCCCGTCACGCAGGGTTTGCCTGAGCGGTTCACTATCGTGGATGAGACTTACAAAGGCTTTTGGGTCGCCCCGAGCGTTCATCCGCTGTTGGGCACCGACAGCGAGTTCAGCGAGCCGCTGCTGGCATGGGCGCACCGCTACGGCGCCGCCAAAGTCGTTTACTTGCAACTGGGGCACGGTCCCAGCGCCTTCAACGACCCCAACTTCCGCACCTTTATCGGCAACGCCCTCCGCTGGGTCGCTGAAAGGTGAAACGCACAAGGGCTGGCAAAAGGCGGTCGCCCAACGGAGGCGCGTGAAGGACAAAGGGCGTTTGCCCCACGCCGTCACATCGCTGCGGGACGGCGTTTGCCGACGATGACAGGCTCAGCCCCCTCATGCTCTTCGGGGAAAATTTTGCCGGGGTTGCACACACCGTCGGGGTCAAAAACGCTTTTGATGCGGCGCATGATCGCCAGTTCGTCAGGCGTGAACATGAAGGGCATGAACGCCCGTTTTTCCAGCCCGACGCCATGCTCACCCGTCACCGACCCACCGACCTCCACGCAACGGCGGATGATTTCCGCGCTGACCTGTAAAGCCCGCTCCACTTCGTCGGGTTTACGCTCATCAAACAAAATGCAAGGGTGCAAGTTACCGTCACCCGCATGGAAAATGTTGGCGATGCGCAAGCGGTATTGTTCGCCGACGGCGTAAATGAACCGCATCATCTCGGGCAAACGGCTGCGGGGCACCATGCCGTCTTGGGTGATGTAACTGGGCGTCAACCGCCCCAATGCGCCGAACGCCCGTTTGCGCGCAAACCACAGTTGCGCCCTTTCTTCCTCGGTGCGGGCGAGCAAAATTTCAACGGCGTTGTTTTTGCGGCAGATGTCTTTGACGCGCTCCGCCTGCCGGTCCAACGCCGCTTCCAACCCGTCCAGTTCAATGACCAGCAGCGCCCGCGTGCCTTCAGGCAATTGCAACCCAAAAGCGTCTTTGAGCGCTTGCAACGCCACATGGTCCACAAACTCGGCGGCGGCGGGGATGATGCCCGCCGCGATAATGTCTGAGACGGCTTGCGCGGCGTCGTCCACGCTGGCAAATGACACGCGCAAGGTGCGGTAACTTTGCGGGTCGCGGGTTAACTTGACCCACGCTTGCGTCACGATGCCGAAAGTCCCTTCCGAACCGATGAACACGCCCCGCAAATCATAGCCGATTCCCTCTTCCGTTTTGCCGCCCAGCCAAACAACTTCACCGTCGGGCAAAACGACTTCCACGCCCAAGATATGATTGGTCGTCACGCCGTATTTGAGCGTGTGGGGTCCGCCCGAATTTTCGGCGATGTTGCCGCCGATGGTGGACACGACTTGGCTGGATGGATCAGGCGCATAGTGGTAACGCCACTGCTTGACGGCGTTGGTGATGTGGATGTTGACGACACCCGCTTCCACCAACGCACAACGGTTGCGGATGTCCACTTCAAGGATGCGCTTCATCCGCGTCGTCGCGATAAGGACGCCGCCCCGTTCCGCTAACGCGCCGCCAGACAACCCCGTGCCCGCACCGCGCGGGATGAGGGGCAACCCGTAACGCCGCAGGGTCCTGACGACAGCGACGACTTCCTCCCGGCTGCGGGGAAAGACGACCATATCGGGCGGATGCTTGAACACGGACAAACCGTCCGTCTCGTAAACGACCAACTCTGCTGGGTGGGCAATCACACCGTCCGCACCGACAATCGCTTGCAAGTCGCGGAGCAGCGCATCACGGTCCATGCGGTCTCACCGCTGAAAGTGTAGCGTCGGCAGACGCAATAGCGCCGGCGCATAGACACGGGCAAAGTTTTGACGGAGGTGTCCAGGCACGATGTTAGCGGGCAAAGTGGCGCTCATCACCGGCGCAGCGCGGGGCATCGGGTTCGCCGCTGCCAAAGCGATGGGCAAAGTCGGCGCAAGCATCGTCGTCGCCGACATTGACGCGCCCGCTGGCGAACAAGCCGCACGCCGTCTGACTGACGAAGGCGTTACCGCCATCGCTTTGCCGTGCGATGTCAGCGACCCGGCGCAAGTGGAGCGTCTGTTTGCTGACGCCGTTGCCCACATGGGACGTGTGGACATTTTGGTCAACAACGCCGCCATCCAGAAGATTGAACCGTTGTTGACGAAAGCGCCCGAAACCTTTGACCGTGTGATCGCCGTCAACTTGCGCGGTCCGTTTTTGTGCACAGTGGCGTTTGCCCGCCATGTGCGGCAACGGGGAGGCGGTGGCGTCATCATCAATGTCGCATCGGCGCTGGGTGTTCGTCCTGCCCCGCAATACGCCGATTACGCCTGCGCCAAAGCGGGGCTGCTGGCGCTGACGCAAGTCGCCGCACAAGAGCTGGCGCCGTTGGGCATCCGCGTCGTGGCACTTCTACCGCCTGCGACCCGCACCGAGCTGAACCGCGAGTTTTTCGCCAAACCCGAAGTCGTCAACGCCATCACGGAGCGTTTGCTCATCAAACGCATCGCCGAACCAGAGGAGTTGGGCGACGCGTTCGTTTTCTTAGCCAGCGACGCTGCCCGCTACATGACGGGCACGGCGCTGATTTTAGACGGCGGCTACTTGGCGACTTAGCCCTGTCCGCTGAATACCGACGATGCTACATTTTCGGGGCGCTTTCACGACAAGCGAAGACCCTGACGACTTTGGTGGAGGTGGTGCCGACATGACGGTCGTTAGCGCATGGTTGCGGCAGCGTTCGCTTACGGAGCGCATCGTAGCGTTGGCGGTCGCCAACTTGCTGCTCATTACGAGCGCGCAAATCCGCATCCCGCTGCCGTTCACGCCCGTGCCCATCACAGGGCAAACCTTCGGCGTGCTACTGCTAGGCGCAGTGTTGGGCAGTCGCTACGGAACGGCAGTCGTGACGGCATATGTGCTGGAAGGCTTGGTGGGATTGCCCGTTTTTGCGGGATGGCGCGGCGGATGGAGTAGTTTGCTGGGACCGACAGGCGGTTACATCGTCGGGTTCATCCCCGCCGCGTTCGTCGCCGGTTGGCTGATGGAACGCGGTGGCGACCGTCGGTTCGCGACGGCGCTTGGGGCGTTGCTGCTCGCCAACGCGGTCATTTACGCCATCGGATTGCCGTGGCTGGCAGCCTTTGTCGGCGCGGACAAAGTGGTGGCGATGGGGTTGTTGCCGTTCGTGCCCGGCGACTTGATCAAAGCCGTCGCTGCCGCCAGCAGCGTCGTTGCCCTACGGCGCGTGGCGTAACGCTGCGCCAACGCTGTTTTGGCGCTGACGCCGCCACCACTCGTAAAGCACGATGCCCGTTGCGACAGCGGCGTTGAGCGACCGAGCCTTACCGTCCATCGGCACGCGCACTTTCAAGTCCGCCAGCATCAGCGTCTCCGCCGAAACGCCTCGCGCTTCGTTACCGACGACGATAGCGACGCGATCGGCAAACGCCGCCTCAAAACAGTCCACACCGTTTTGTGGCACTGTCGCTACGAGTTGCCCTTGGTGCGTTTTGAACCAATCGGCGACGGCGCTGACGCTGGCGATGGGCAAAACGGGCAAATGTAACACGCTGCCCGCACTTGCTCGGACCGCCTTGGGCGCAAAGGGGTCGGCAGTGCCCTTCGTGTAAAGCACAGCGAAAGTGCCCACTGCGTCCGCTGTGCGGACGATGGCGCCGACATTCGTCGGGTCTTGCACGCTCTCCAACACGACCACGAGGCAGCGCTCAGGCAATGCCCGTTGCTGCCAGTTCGCCCATTCGGGTTGGGCGAGGGCAGCGATAACCCCTTGCGGCGTCGCAGTCGCCGACAATTCAGCAAACAGTTCAGGTGCCATCACCACGACAGGCACTGCCCGCTGTTGTGCAAGGGCGATAATGCGTTGCCCGCGTTCGGACGGCATGACCTCGGGCGTCAGCACGACAAACCGAACGAGGGACGGCGTTTCAGCCAGCGCCTCGGCGACGAAGGTAGCACCTTCCAGCAAAAAAGCACGGTGCTTTTTGCGGCTGGTAGGTTCGGTGAGCGCCTTCAGGAATTTGAAGGTGTCATTGTGGCGGCTGGTGACCTGCCGCATAACGGGTCGCCGCCCGTCACAGCGCACCAGCGGCTTTCAGCCGCGCCATCGCCCGCTCTTTGGCGCGTTGCGCTCGTTCGCGGTCAATCGCCGGGTCTTGGAAATTGCGCAGCCGCTCTACCGCCCGCTGCAATGCCCGACGGGCACGCTCCACATCAATTTCACGGTCAAGCTCGGCGACATCACACAAGATGACGGCACGGTTGTCGGCGACCTCAAAAAACCCGCCCGTCGTCGCGATGTGCACCTCTTCGCCGTCCGCCAACTTGACGGTGATGACGCCCGTGCGCAACGCGACGACCATCGGCGCATGGAGCGCCATCACACCGAAACTGCCTTCCCATCCCGGCGCTGTCACCGAGACCACTTGATCGGACGAAAACAGCACCCGTTCGGGCGTCACGACCTCCAGCGTAAAGGTTCGCGCCATCGTCCATCACCGTGCCTCAAAGTTTGCCACTGCTTCTGGGGAGTTTTCAGCGGGTTACTTGCGAATGTATTTTTGCTGAAGCGGTTGCAGCGTGAATATAGGTTCGCGCGCAAGGGACGCCCGCAACGGCGTTATATCGGGCAAACCCAAAGCGGCACACACGGCGTCGTCTATCGCTTTGCGAGCCGAATCACTTGCAAGTTGAGAAAGAGGTTGCAACGGTTTATCGGCAAGTTGGTCAAAGGCTTGAGCCAACCTTTGCCGTTGCCGCCGAGTCAACTTGCGAACATCCAAAACAGGCATGGCGTGCAAAGTCGGCTTTTTGAAAGTCACCCATGCGCCCCGAGTTTCCACTCGGTTAGCGACAAAGAGGAAAACGCCCATCGTGCTGTTGAGCCAAAGCACCAAAGCCTTTGCGGCATCTTCGCCTAATTTTTCATGCAACTGAAACGGCCACCACACATTGCTCAACACAGGTTCAGG
This sequence comes from bacterium HR17, assembly GCA_002898575.1. Lineage (NCBI taxonomy): Bacteria > Candidatus Fervidibacterota > Fervidibacteria > Fervidibacterales > Fervidibacteraceae > Fervidibacter > Candidatus Fervidibacter japonicus. Next base: position 20,455 of record BEHT01000025.1, on the reverse strand, counting down.
CAACAACACGGCAGGCAACCGCTGGGTCTTCAACCACATTCGTTCAGCGATAAGGACTCGCCCCGCTCTACTCCACAGCAGTTTGGCGTCTCGCAAGGGACGCCCTTTGCGCGGCACGCCTAAGGGAAGCAAGTAAGCGTTGGGTTGCTGCTGCATCGTTGTGACCTTAGTCGCATCATGCCCCCAAAGGGCTGGATAGCCAGGCGGAGCATTTACAGGCTCAAAAGCGTCCCAGATGTCACGGCGCTGTGGTCCCAATTCACCCAACTCTCGTAACGGGCAAAGAGGCAATTTGTCTTGCGAGGTCAGTGAAAGCAATTGGCGTATCAAATCGCTTTGGGCATAAGCGACGGGCAAAAGCCAATGGTCAAGTCGGCAAAATTCATCCCAGTCCAAAGCGAAGGCTTCACCGAACTTTTCGTCACTAACCCAAAGGTGGGCAACACCTTTGTCAAGGTGTGGGACTTCGTGTCGGCGCATCGGTTCGGCAACGAAAAAGGCTTCTATTGAGTTGCGGGGATTGCGCCACAAGTTGACGCAAAGGGTCTTGTCAAGCATTTCGCTTTCGTCGTCCAAGGGCAAGCAAGGGTTGTGCCTGCGGGTGGGGTTGTTCTTCGGTCGTTCGTTTCCTGCTACCTTGCGGGCGACTAAAAGCACTTCGCTCAGGTCGGTGTTTTCCGAGAAGTTCCATCGCTGTGGGTCGTGGCTGACGACAACGAACTCCACGACATATCTTTGCATCAGCAACTTGCGAGTCCTTTCCCACTCCACACCTGAAAGCAGCGCTTTAGGTAAAACGAGCGCCAACCGTCCGCCTTCCTTCAAGTATCTGTCAGCCAAAACCACAAAAACGGACGCTAAACCTGCCGTCGCTGAAGCGAGAAGGCGCTCGTTCTGAATGAGCCGTTGCAACTCTCGCTGCAAAGCCTCGCGCTCTTTCGGAGCAAGGGAGCCGAAAAGCAAATTGCCGCCCGTGCTGCGCGTAAATGGTGGGTTCATACAGACAAGGTCAAAGCCGTTTTGAGGCAATGGAAGTTGAACTTGTTGAGGTCTCGTCTCAGTCACCCGTTTCCCTTTCGCCCGCGTTGCGGGAAACGGGCGCAAGGCAACGGTTACTTGAGCCGTTCCACGAATCAAGTCAAGGCTGCCCAACCGTTTTTCTTCGCTGCCAACCCCCAAATCCAACGCGTAAAGGTTCATGCCCTTGACAGTCACTTCCGGGACGGGCAAAGTCAGTGCCGTTGCTGTCAAGTGCACTGCCGATTGCAAGACATCCATGCCCCAAAGCCCTTCCTCCAGCAACCGTTTGAGCAGTTGACGCCGCTGAGATGGCAAATCATCGCCGTTGCGCCAAGCAACTCGTAAAAAGTTGTCAAGGACAGCCTGCAACGCTGCCATCAGCAAAGTGCCCGTCCCGCAAGCGAAATCGGCAACGCGCAATTTGCCGACGGCGTTGATGTCTTGCCATGCGATTTGCCATCGGTCAGGGTCAACAGCCAAACGAAGCAGCAAAGTGGCTGCGGGGACGGAAGTGTAGTAAGTGCCGAGCGGTTTAGCGATGTCGCCTAAAAGCAAGTGATACAACCTTCCAGCGACATCGTGCCGTGTCGCCACCCGCATCTTGACAACTTCCAAAACTTTCTCGGCACAATGCCTCAAAGCGGCATTTATTTGCGGGATGTTATGCAACTCAAGTAAGACCTTTCTGGCGATGTCAAAGACAGCGTGGTAGTTGATTTCGTGCAAGATGAACTGCCAAACTTCCGACAACTCATCGTAAAGGTTTTTGGCTTCAAGACATTGCTGCAGCCGCTTAACCCGATGATCAACCTGTGCTAACTCTTCCTGAAACAACATGGCATTAGCGAGCACGAGGGACGCAATTTGTGCCACCGCAATCGCTTGTCGGCTCTTTTTCTTGGAAACACTTTCAGGTGGGATGCCTAACGGGTAAGCCACACGGTCAACAGAAACGCCAGAGGCAAGCATTTCAAGGGACGGAAACTGAATTGCTTCCCTGAGGAAAGTCGCTGCCTTTTGCACAGCGTCTTCAGAAGCGAGTTGCTCACAAGCAGTTTGCAAGACTTGACAAAGTGTGTCTATGTCGCCTTCAAGCCATCGGGGCGTCTCGGGAATTGGAGGGATGCAAACGGCAAATTTCAAAGTTGTCCGCTCAAGGGCATGGAGCAAATTTTCCAACGGTTCACGGCGCAAGTGGGGTGGGTAAAGCAAAGCGACGGCGATGTGGGCGATGTCTCGCTCCACCCGGTGACTTGCCTTGCCCCAAGCCTTTCGTTCTGCTCCGACTTGGTCACTGATTTCTCCCTCAATGTTCAGCCTCAAACCCCTGAAGACGACGAGGACATCGGGCAGCGCTTGAGGCAACCGTTGTTCGGGCAAAGCGACTAAGCCCCGTTGTGCCAACAACTCCGCCAACTTGACATTGAGCACTTCTTGCCGAAACCCTTCCGTCCGCATCCGGTTCACCGTTAACATTGTGTCAGTCATAGCAGCGTCACTATCTGCCCTGTTTCCGTCGACCGCAGCGCCGCTTCCACGATGCGGATGACTTCACGGGCTTCTTCGGGTTTGACGGCTAACTCTGCACCGTGCAGCAAGGCGGCGGCGAAGTTGCGGTAAAACGCGCGCCAATCGCCCCGCACGCTTTCCAAAGTCAACTCAGCGTCGTGCCCGTCAATGTGCGTCCACACTTTGGCGCGATGTTCAGGGGCTTCCCGCGCCTTGCTCAAATCGCCTTGCCGTAGCGCGTCTTCCTGCGGGTCCAAACCGAACTTGACTAACCCTCCCTTGTCGCCCAGCACGAACCAACGCGGGCGCTCCGCTTTGCGCAGGTAGTTGACTTCCAAGGTGACGGTGCGTCCATCGCCGTGATCCAGCACGACGCGGAAGAAACTTTCCACGCTGAGTCGCCAGCCGCGGAAGTGCCGCCACGCCACCACTTTTTGCGGTTTGCCCAGCAGCAGCAGCGCCTGGTCAATCAGGTGCACGCCCCAATCGTGCAGCAGCGACCCCATCGTCGCCCGCTCCGCCCGCCATCGTCCTGGCGGGCCGAACCGCCCGACATTCAACTCCACCAGCCACACTTCGCCCAGTAACCCTGCCTCAATCGCTCGCCGCACCGTCAGGAAGTCCCAATCCCAGCGACGGTTGTGAAAGACGGTGAGCAAGCGGCGCTGCTTTTGCGCTTCGGCGATCAAATCGTCGGCTTCAGCGACCGTCAGCGTGAAAGGTTTGTCCACGACGACATGCTTGCCTGCTTGCAGCGCGGCTTTAGCAAGGAGGTGATGGGTGTTGTGGGGTGTCGCAATGACGACCACATCCACCTGCGGGTCGGCAAGCAACTCGTCGGGCGTCGCGTAAACCCGCACGCCCCAAGTTTGCTGGGCTTGATGGCGACGCCCCTCATCTCGCGATGCGACCGCCACCAACTGCAACTCGTCCACTTGCGCGATGAGCGGGCAATGGAACACCCGCCCTGCGTAACCGTAACCCACGACACCGACCTTCACCATGCGCGATACACCCCGCACCGAGGGGTGAGCCTTCAAGCGCAAGACGCGCCTCAATGATAGCGGCATCGGGCGCTCAGTTGATGCTGAAACTGTAAGTCGGGCGCCCCGTGACAATCCAAATCCAACTCCAAACGCTGCCCGTCAGGTATTCACCGACGATAATGCCCAAGGCAAACGGGACGAGGGCATGATACGCCCGCTGCCCACCGTAGCGGACGACCGCCGTTTTGAACAAGCCTGAAATCAACATCGGAAACCAGCAATAATCAATACCGAAGTTCATCGCCAATGCGTAAGCGGCAGGATGCAACGGCAAAAATGGGAAGCGGTTATGCAGCCAAACGAGCGCCAGCGTGAAAAGCGCCCCGCCGACCCCAAATGCCGCCGCCGTGTAGTTGGGTTCTTTCATCCCGCGCCACTCCATAATCCAACCTGCGTAGCCCCAAGGTGCCCCACTGCCCCAAATGTAAGCGACTTGCGTGCGCGCCCAATACATTGCCGTCGTGCCTGACACGATGGCAAGCACCGTTGCCGCCACAAACCGCATGTCCAACGCCTTTGCTGTATGCACGACTTTAAAACCGTCCGCCATTTGGGGCATCGGATGGCTCCGCCAGATGCGATGGGTGAAGTAAAGGTAGCCCATGATGGTGATGACACGGTCACCTAACCGCTCGGCACCGAGCAAATCAATGAACCAACGGTTAGCACCCATAAAGGCAAACTCGTGGATGGGCGGTCCGATTTGCGCCCGAATTTTGGCGACTGCCGTGCTGATGGCGAGGAAGATGACGAGGTAAAGCAGCAAAAAGGCTGTGTTGCTTTTCATAGCCCAAACGAACGCCACAAGCGCAAGGCAACCGACACCTAACCCGGATAACCCAAACCGCAACAGCGGGCACCACGCCGGGTTTTGCAAGTTTGCGCCCAGCCCGTGTAGCAAGTAATCCTTCGTGTGCCAGAGGTAAACGCAAAAGAGCGCCACTAACGCCCCGACAGATTGTTCGGTCAAGTAAGGCACTTTAGCAGCCCCCGCCATACCGCCCCACAGCGGCACGACATCGTGCCCCAGCGTTGCCGCGATAATTTGCTGCAGTTTGCGGAACCAAAAAAAGAACACGCCTGAAAACGCCATGTCAGCGGGGATGAAGTAACTGAGTGCCATCATGAAGGGCAACAGGGGGATAGGCGTCCAACCGATAACATTCCAAGGTCGGCTGACAATGAGTTGCGAAATGTCCAACCCTTTCCACGCTTGCGATATTTGCCCCCGCCACCAAAAGACCAAGCCGTAAACGACATCGTAAACGGCTGCAACAAAAAAACCTATCCAGAAGCGCCAATCGGCAAGCAACTTTGATGCCCAACCGTCGTGGGAAAGGTAGATGGGCACCGTCGCAATGGGGTAACTGAGACGCTCTTGCTCCAACCATCTTGGCGCCAGTAACAGCAGCAAACACAGCATCAAGAACACGAGGGTGATGATGAGTCCGCTCCAACCGAGGAAGGGGACAAGCCACGCAAGTAAATGGTCGGGACGATAAAGGTCGTAAGGGCGATGACCGCCAAAAAAGGCTTGTAACGCGTCCTTGTAGTCATGCACCATCCACGACGGCACATAAGGCAGGATGAGTTCGCGGTAGCGGTTTGTCGGGTTGTCAAACCACGCCAGAAACCCTGTTAAACCCGGCGCCTCGCCCCATTCGCAGGCGATGCCCGTCGCCACCGCCAACATCGCCCATAGCGCCGCCAAATCGGCTTGCGTGAGGGCAAAACATTTTAGCCATCGGAAGGCGCAGACTCTGCTAAGCCGAAGGAGGGGAAGGTTCAGCACCGCCAGCAAAAACACAAAAGAGACGGGCGGCACGCTCAGCGACATGATACCGTCTTGCGCCCGCCGCGCCATCCAGTAGGCAGAAACGGGGATCAGCAAGAGCGCCAACACAAACGGGCGCCATGACAGGCGCTCCCGCGCTGCTTCCACCCCTGACAGGGTGACGGCGACCGTCGCTCTCGTCATCCTGAGCCACCGTAGCAATTATGGGGCAAACTCAAGGCGCTTACGGGCAAGTCTGGCATCTGCTGGACCAACTGAACGGTTCAAAAGGTGCCCACGGGCGTTGCCTTGTGCCGGGCACGATCTGCTCTCGCCGCATCCATTTGGCATGCCCATCGGCATAAATGAAATTCGCGCCACCGTTGTGGTAGAACGACGGCCAGTCAATCGGTGGCGGGACAAAAAGCCCATCGTTCAAAGTTTCAGCCTCGTCAATGACGATCACGGCGTCGGCGGGCATTTGAATTTGTGCGTCGGGGATGTAACCGAACCAGAGGTTGAACGAGTAACTCAAGTTCTTTTCCTTGCCGCGATAGTCAGATGGGCAAATGTAAAGGGGAGCGTTGCGAGTGTAGGTGAACAGCGCCCCTTGCGTAACGATGACGCCGCTACGGGCTTCGTCTGAAACAGGAGCGGTTTTGGGGTCGGTGTAGGGCGGTATCAGAACATAAAGCCCCAAAACCCACTGCCCCCATCGGTTCCACCGATTGGAGGTGCATTGGTAGGGAGGACCCCAAGGGCGCGGCCAGCAGCCCACCTCTGTAGTGCCAGGCGCCGGACCGCTGAAAAGCCCGTCGTAGTCTTGAAGGTATTGCTGGAACGCCAAGCCCAACTGCTTGCAATTGGACAGGCACGCGGCTTGGCGGGCTTTCTCCCGTGCCGTGCTGAACACGGGGAACAAAATCGCCGCCAAAATGGCGATTACCGCAATCACCACCAGCAACTCGATGAGGGTGAAGGCGACCTGATTTCGTTGCCGCATCATCAATCCTCACCCCTCCTTTGAGGTTGTTTCTTCCCAAAACATCACCGTCAAAATTGCCCGCACCGAGCGTACCAAGAGTTAAGTGTGGGCGGCGGGGTTGACCAGTAGTAACGCAAGACCACCTGCTGTGGGTCAATCATCATCTGCTTGCCGTGCCATTTAGCATGCCCGTCCACATAAAGGAAATTGGCGCCACCCGTGTGGATGAAAGACGGCTGGTCAATTAAAAAGCAAGCGCGAGGCCACTGCGTTTGGTCTCCCGGACACCAAAACGGCACGAAAAAGCCGTCATTGAGCGTTTCCGCCTCGTCCACCAAGTTGATGACTTCAGCGGGCTTGTCAATCGTGGCGATAGGGCGGTGTTGGGAAAGATAGCCGTTTTGCGAGTAAGAGAAATAAACGCGTCGCCCCGGCACCAGCACCGGGTCGGGCGTCGGCGGACCGCCAACCCGATTGGGGGAACTCACCCAATGGTCCGAAGGGCAATAGTAAAGGGGTTCGTTGCGGACATAAGGGTAAATAGCCCCGTAGGTGACCGTCCACGCCGGAAAGCGCCGAATCAGCCCAGCGGGCACCCAATGCCCAGGTAACCCTCGGTCATCCCACCAACCAGATGGGGCGCAGTTGGGAGCGATAATGGCTGTCCCTGGTAGCCGTTCATCGTAATCTTGCACATATTGCCCAAATCCCAAGCCCAACTGCCTCATGTGGGAAAGACAGGAAATTTGTCGCGCTTTTTCACGAGCGTGGCTGAACACGGGGAACAAGATTGCCGCCAGAATGGCGATGATCGCTATCACTACCAACAACTCAATGAGAGTGAAAGCGCCCCAACTGCGTCGGTGCATCATCGCTTGTCCCCCTTTCATTAATGGGAGTTTTCTTCGGCTGCTCTCAAAACCTTTGCCTTCAAAGGAAACCTTGCTGGGGCGTGGGGAGGGAATCAATGGAATACATTGCGCTGACATGGAGAATTTTGCCCTCTACCGCCCCTTACGCCGGCAATGGAGTTGGTAAGCCGTCGGGGTCATTCCGACTTCCTTGGAGAACACCTTACTGAAGTAAAGAGCGTCGGCAAAGCCCACCATCTCCGCCACCGTCGCCACTGAAATGTTCAGTCCCAGCAGCCGCTTAGCGACCTCTATGCGGATGCGGCGCAGGGCTTGCCAAAGCGTCTCGCCTGTCAGTTGTCGGAAGCGCCGACATAAGTAGGTCGGGCTATAGGCGACGGCGCTGCTTAAATCTGTCAACTTGATAGGGCGGTTGTAATTGCTCCACAAGAAGCGATACACCGTTTGCACTAGCGGGTCTGCCGTCGCTGGGACAATGTCTAAGCGTTCATATTTAGGGACGGCGGGGCGCGCTGGCGCCTTCAGCATCCGTCCCAGCAGCGATAGCAAGTAACCGTGCACGATAAGCGCCGAATGCTCATCTCGCTGACGCCATTCGCGCCAAATGCTGCGACCGAGGTAAATGAGGTCTTCGTCGTCTATCACGCAGTAGGTGCCGACGAAATGCACGCCGTCCCGCCACGCGCATTGGTGGGCGATGCATTGGCGGGGCGGGAAGATTAACCAGATGACCCGATGGGCGGCGCCTTGGGGCGACGGCACATGGGGCAAATGGGGGCAGCGAGGCGGGATAACTAACACCGTCCCCGCCGGGCAAAGGGTCAATTGCCCCCGCCACCACATCCCCATCACGCCCTCCACCACAATGCCCAGTTCCAGAAAAGCGTGCCGTTGGACAACACCAGCAGGGGGCGGTGTCGCTCCGGCATTCAGGGGTGGTGCTAAAGGGCAGCAGGTGCGGCGACTGGTCAGCATCGGCAGGATGTGTCGTGCGACGACTTGCCGCAGTCGCTCCACGCCCTCTTCCAGTGTGTCCATGCGTTCCTCCCGCACGATGGTAGGCGATGGCACCCGCACCTTTTATGCCCTCCCGGTCGTGTCAAGGTTTTGATTGATTTGCTGGTAGAGTGCCCTAAAGGGCGCCCCTACCGTGTCACACCCAAAACGCGTAAGTTTGGATGCCCCGCACGATGCCGTAGATTAACCATCCGTTGCCGATGATCCATTCGCCCAACACCAACCCGATGCCGAAAGGTAGCCCGCTCTCCCGAAACGCGCGGTAACCTCCGAGCCGCAAAAGCCCCATTTTCACCAAGTAAGCGATGAACAGGGGCATCCAAAGCACATTCATGCTCCAACTGGTGGAGATAGCGTAGCCGACCGGGTGCAGCGGAAACCAACTGACCGACGCCCGCAGCGCCATCAAGGCGAAAGTGAAAAGCGTTCCCGCTGCGATCGCCCGCGCGGGATACGGGTTCGGTGACGGCGGTGCAGCCAATAGGTTTTGCAGCCGCCAAAACGGTTCGCCGCCAAAGGCGGTAATCGCCGGACCGACAAATTTTGCTGTTATGCCGTAGGCGTAAAAGCAATAAAGGTGCACCAACATCGCTGCGGCGATACTGACGACGCTCGTCACCAACATCACTCCCGCCATACGCCCGAACGCCAATCCCTCGTCTTTCGCCACCTTGAGCCCTTCTAAGTAGTGGGGGCAAGGCAAACTCCGATAAGCGCGGTTAAACCAGTAAAACAACTTGGCGACGACGAGGTCGCGCTTCGCCAAGCCTTGCGGTCCGAACACGGCGATAAGCACTTCATCGGGTCCTGCGTTGTGCAAGTCGTGAGCAGGCGGTCCCAACTCCGCTCGGATGCGGGTGATGGCGATCAGCAGCAACAGGTAGATGGCAAAGAACAGGCAAGTTATGGCGCCACTCATCCCCATCGCTTGGGCGAACGCTGCCACAAACAGCAAGCCGACCAGCAGCAACCCCAATCCCAACCGTTCCTCGGTGTCCGTTCCCCGCACCGCTCGCCGCAGCGTTTGTCCCAACGATTTGCGTGCGACCCAAAGGGCGAAGAGTCCGATGCCGGCGTAGCCGCCAAAGGCTTGAAAGTTCGTCCATGGGTAGCCGGGCAATTGGGTCCAACCCGCCATCAGTCCGATCAACCGCTGTAGTCGTTCAAACCAGTAAAACACCCAACACGAGAGCAGCAAATCCGGCGGCAGCAAAAGCCCCAACCCGATGGCGAAAGGGTAAAAACTCATGCGGGTCCCTTGCAACGCTTGCCACGGGTAACCGACAAACAGCGACGCCAGCAATTGGTCGTAACTCCAGACACGCACCTTGATGGAGGGAACGAAGGGGTAGAGAGCGGCAAAGCCGTTCAAAATGTCCACAAAGGCAGAGGTTCCCAAACCCAACCAGAAGGCACCCGACCGCCGAAAGCGGCTAAGCGGCTGAGCGACTTCGCGTGGCAAATAGAGCACGGGGTAAGTCAACCGCTCTTCATCCATCCAACGGTGCCGTAACAGGAGACACAATCCCACCATTAACGCCGAAAGGGCGACACAAAAACTGCCCCACCCCAACAGCGGTGCTAACCACGGCGCAAAATTTTCCGGCGTCCAAAACCGATGTCCACCTGCATAAGCGTTGAACAACGCCGTGCGGTCACTCACATACAACCATCGGGGTAGCAAAGGCAAGAAAAGTTCATCCCATCGGTTTTCCGCTGACGCGTAACGAAAAGGGTAAACGATCTGCGGCATGAGCACCTGCAGGCTGTCATGCCCCACCCACGCGGTGGCGATAGAAAGAATGAGGTAGATGAGCATCAATTCTGTGGATGTGAAAGGGCGCAACCAACTGACAGACACCCATTGAGTGACCCGCGCCAACAGCGGATTAAGACAAAGCAAGACGACGACGATGAAAACGACATTGGCAAAGGGCGCGATATTGCTGGGATGCCCTGCATAGCGCACCAGTTCCATCATCGTGACCCAGTAGACGTTCAACGGCACTAACGCTAAACCGACGACCACTGCCCGCTGCCACGCGACAGTACGGCGGTCGGTAAGAGGCAGCACCGCGGTCATCGGTCGCGCCATGCCCGTTCACCCGTCCAAAGTTCCCACAGAACGCCGCCGTTACACGGACACTGTGGGGTTTGCAGCAACGCGCTGGTGGTCTAATCTTTGGCGCGGATAGCCACCCACGGTTTACCGTCCCAAGTGCCTGTTAAGCGGTTGCCGTCCACGACCCCTTCAGCCGTCACTGTGCCGCCGTTTTCTACCGTCAGGTAGATGCCTGCGCCCCATACATAGAAGTCACTGATGAGCGTCCTGCGGTCACCTTGCAGGTAGGTGGCGGTCCAAGCCCCGTTGCGGCGGTCAATCCGCAGCGCCCCACCTTGCCAGCGCCATGTACCTTCCAAGTTCACCGGATCCCGCTTAGCGACCCACTCCCGTTTGCCAGCAAACGGACCACCTTGAATGGTGACAGTGCCCCGCACCGTGTCGCCGCTGACCTGCCCACTGAAGCGCATCGTCACTTTTTGCCCCTCAATTTCTCGGATGACGGTGAAGCGCAAATGCGTGCCGACCAACTGGGCGTTGGTGATAGGCGTCGCTTGCCCGTCAGCGGCGACCTCACCGCTCACTTTTTGGAAGCGTTGGCGCAATCGCAGCGCATAGCGCCGTTCGCCCTGCGGGGTGCTGACGCTCCAACGCCAAGTGCCGGCGACGCCTGCCGGCAGCACCCAATAATAGACCGTGTGCTCGCGGTAAGGACCTCGCACCCGCAAAGTTCGGTCGGCTTCCCACTCGCCCATGTCAAAGTCGTGGGAGACGATACGGGTGCCCGGTCGGCATTCACGGAACAACTTGGGGCGCAGCCGCAAGTTGACCGACGGCAGCAGATAGAGGGTGATGACGGTCGCCTCACCGATGTCCGTTTGGAACAAATCTTGCTGGAGAAAACGCACGCGGTCGGTGACACCCGCCTTTTGAGCGTTCTCGTTACTTTCGCGGATGCGTTGCGGGTCAATGTCCACACCGACGCCCCGCTTTGCCCGAAACTCTTTAATCGCGGTGATGACGATTCGCCCATCACCGCAACCCAAGTCGTAAACGATGTCGTTGGGTCCGACGCGCGCTACCTTGAGCATTTCCCGAACGACCTCATAAGGCGTCGGCACATACGGAACATCCGGCGGGCGCTCTTGTAATGAGGCGATGCTGACGATGAAAGCCACACCAGTAGCCACCGCCAAAAGGGACACCAGGCTCAAGGTCAAACCCGACAGCCAACGCCACCCAAACATGACGCCGTCGCCTCCTTCGTCGTAAAGAATAGTGTCACCACCGCTGATTGTAACTGACGCCGATGATGACATCGGGATCGCGCAAGTTCACGACTTTCCCTTCCAGCGTCACACGCGGGAGCACCGCCAGACGCGCCCCGACATGGTAATCGTTGTCAAACACCTCACCAAAGATGGACAGAGGGCGAACGAGTTGGGCTTCCAGTGCGGCAAACAAGTTGCTGCGCCCCCTTCCCGCAACGAACCCCAAATGCCCGCGCACGATGTGGATGTCCGAGGCGTCCTGACGGCGCCGTCGCGCCTGCCACAACGGGGCGCTGAGGACAAGGTAAGCGCGCGTTCCGCCTTCAACCCGCCCGTAAAATCTGCGCCCCTTGCTTTCGTCGGTGATATCGGTGATGCCGGCAGCGACTTGGACATTGCGCCCCAACTCCGGCTCTCTGATTCGCACCTTCAAGTTCAGCAAAGTCGTGGAGGCACCGGCAATGGCGCGGGGAAAACGGCTCACGCTAATTTCAATGCCCTCTTGCAGCCCGTAAGCCATCGTGTAGGACGAACTGGTGTCAACAAACTCGGTGTCCACATGCCATGAGGCATTGAACCGATTGCGTGGAACGGTATCAGCCGTCGGCGCGAACACCAACCCTGTGTAGCCAAACAAAGATGGCTCCGCTTTGACCGCCCCCACTACGCCCGCCACGCAAAGGGTCAACGCCACCAAACCGCGCCGCATCCAACACATACGCCCTCAACCTCCTTCACGCCCGTGAAGTTTAGATGTAAAGCGGCGCTACTAAGTTTAAACGCAGCCGATACGAAAGTCATCGGTCACCGGTGAATTTAGCAGAGTTGGCTTGAACGCGGGGCACTAAAAACACCAACGGGACACCTGCCAGCATGACACCGATACCCAGTTTCACCATATTACCGACGGTTAGACTGGACGCGTAAGCGAGGCTGGAATGCAGCATGTAAACACCGACGGCGCAGAACACCAATGGCGGCAAGGGATATAGCGGCGTCAGAAACGGACGGTGCACCTGCGGCTCCATGGCGCGGAACACGAAAAGCGCCAAACCCGTGATCAAAAAGAAGAACCAAAACACGGGCGCCGTGTAAGCCACCATCGCCTCAAACCCCTCTTGCGTCGTGGCGCCTAACACGACCAGCACCAGCGCGATGACACCTTGAACGATTAGAGCGTTAACAGGCGTGTCCGTGCGGGTGCTCCACACCCCCAAAAAACGCAGTGCAGGCACATCGGTACCCCATGCGTAGTTCGTGCGCGCTCCGGTGAAGATCGTGGCGTTCGCTGCGCCTAATGCGGAAATGGCGACAAGCAGGCTGATAAATTTCGCGCCCGCTTCGCCCCACACGCGGCGGAGCAAATCCGCCGCCACGACTTGCGATCGCGCCATGCCCTCAAGCCCCAAGCCTTTCAAGTAAGCCAAGTTGACCGACAAATAGATAACGGTAATTGCCCCGATGCCGACAGTGAGTGCCCGCACCATGTTGCGCCGCACATCGCGCAACTCCGCCGAGATATAAGCGGCTTCGTTCCAGCCGCCGTAAGTCAGCAAGACAAAAATCATCGCTAACCCCAACGAACCCGCTGCGGGTTTTTTAGAAGCAACTGACGGCTCTGTGGGAGCAGCGACAAATAGCCCGACTGCCACGACAAGCAGCAACCCTAACACTTTTGTCGCCGTCAAAATGTTCTGCGTCCATTTACCTTGTTGGACGCCGATGACATTGAGCACGGTTAAGGCGATGACGGCAGCGACCGCGTAGACAGCCGAAGAGGTTTGCCCCCAATTGACCAATTGGCTGGCGTAATCCCCAAAGATGAACGCCAGCATCGCTATAGAACCCGTTTGAATGACCGTCGCCCGCGCCCACGCGAACAAGAAGGCGATATCCCGACCGAAGGCGCGATGAAGGAAGTGATACTCACCGCCCGCATGCGGGTAAGTCGTCGCCAGTTCGGCATAGCACAGAGCACCCATCAAAGAGATCAACCCGCCCAACACCCACACCGCGATTAATGCCGCTTCGCTCCCCACATTCGCCGCCACAAGGGACGGCGTCTTAAAAATGCCGGCGCCGACCACGATGCCCACGATCAAAGCGACCGCATCCGTGACCGTTAAGGTCGGACGCGGTGCCCCCGCAGCAGTCGCCAAATCGTTCACCGCCTTTCCTTTGCTGAACGCCGTCAACGCGTGCTATGCGCTGCGCACTGACACTCAAGCCCCTATTTTGAGCGCCGTTTGCGCCGTTGTAAAAGGCTTGTCAATTTGGTAGGCTGGCTGTTAACCTTAATGGTGCCGGCGCCGCAAGGAGGCGACGGCAATGACGCTGGGTTCATCTTCCCCATAAAGTGCTTAGGGGAATTGTGCCAGAGATTGACAAGGCATTGATGGTGCGCGCTAAAACCCTGAAAGCCGCTCACTCGCGGTGAGAGCCTATGGGTCGGTCGCTCCTTTTGGTGATGACTTCATTGAGCGAGACGGAAGGGGCGTGGGAAACCATTGTCCGTCTCATCCGACGACACTTGTTACCTGCGATAGAAGCGAGTGGGGCGCAAGTTTTCCAGAGCCCTCCGCCTTCAGCGATTGTCCCTGAGCGTCCTTCTCTCTCTTTGCTGCGCCGCCTCTATCCGCCCTTGACACAACAGGCGCCCGTGTGGGGTTTTATCGTGCAGGGCACGGGTGAGGTGTTAGTGCACCAAACCGCCTTGTCTTTGAAGGCAGGGCAAGGGTTTTGGGTGCCGCCTGGCGTCACTTACATTCCGCACATTACGCGGGGCAGTTTCATTTCGGCGTCGGACTGGCTCTGGTTCGCCGCCTACCCGCAGGGCATCTTGTTAAACCGCTGTCAAGTGACGCCGACAGAGCATCGCAGCAGTCCCCTTTACCTCGTCGCCGATTCGTCCCTCAGCGAACTGGCACGCCGCTGGGCGTCCCATCCCCTACCCCAACCGACAGGGAAATATCTGCTGCTGACCTTCTTCGGTTTGCTGACAGAAACAGCGCCGTTAACGGTGACGGTGCCCGACGAGTTTGCCGACCTGCCGAGCGACTTACCTTTCCCGTTGCAATGGGCGTTGGACTACCTTCGCCGCCACTACGCCAAACCCTTCTCGTTAAAGGTGTTGGCATCCCACTGTGGTGTAACCTCCAGCCATCTTTGCCGGCTGTTTCGCAAGCACCTCAACACAACGCCCGTCAATTACTTGCAACGCATTCGGTTGACCATCGCCCGCCAATTGCTGACAAAGACCGGTTGGAGCACGCAAACTATCGCCATCCTCGTCGGCTTCAACGATGTCCGCCACTTCCGTCGCCAATTTCTCCGCCATTTTGGACTAACGCCCCAACAAGTCCGTCGCCTGACCGCTCGCCCCTCGTAGAGCCCATTTGCCCGCCAAAGGGCGTCGTTTCTGCGGGCAAAAATTCGCCCCCTTTAGGTCAATTTGTGCCCTTGCCCTTTCCGTTCCCCATCACCCACAATTGCAGCGGTCGTTTAATCTCACAACGGGAGGTGTCGTCGCTATGAAGCGCAAGGCGAGAGCGACGAGGGCTTGCTCTCAGGGGTTCACTCTCATTGAGTTGCTGGTCGTGATCGCGATAATCGCTATCCTGGCAGCGATCCTGTTCCCCGTGTTCAGCCAAGCCCGCGCCAAAGCCTACCAAGCCACTTGCACCAACAACAGCCGTCAAATCGCGATGGCGGTCGCGATGTATACGCAAGACCACGACGAAATCCTGCCTTACGCGCAAATAGACGACACTGTGACTCCGCCTTCTGGCGGTCGCACTTACTACTTGCTATGGTGGGGCGCCATTCAGCCTTACCACAAAAGTTGGCAACTCTATCGCTGCCCTGGCGACCAACAGCTCATCCGGTTGCAGCCGTGGTGGGGTGCCGCGTTGCCGCCGGCACCGACCGTTGATTTGTCCTACGGCTGGAACTACCCACACATGCCCTACCGCAACGCCTACAACCGCACGGGCACTCATCTTGCGCGCTACACCTACCCTTCGGAAGCGATGGTCGCCATGCATAGTGAGGCGCCATCCACTGCTACTTGGTCAAAAACTTATGTCTACTGCCCCATTCACTGGCGCCCAGGCACACTCACCCAAGCGCCGGAGCAAAATGTAACTGACGACCATTTTGAGGGCACTTGCGCTGTCTTGTTGGATGGGCATTCCAAGTGGTATCGCAAGAGCGCGCTCATCTACGGCGACTACAGTTCGGGCGGATTCATTGACCGCTTCTGGGCGCATTATGTCGGTGCCCAGTAAAGGCGGGCGAAAGTCAAAATCCACTACAATCGGGAGGGTGAGACTCCTGCTGAACCCAAACAAAGTCGGCTCAGCGAGAGGTTTGCCCTTCCCAATGCCTTAAAGGCTGTCCGAGCAGATTTCATCTGCCCTTAAAACTCATGAAAGGAGTGGCAAACAGTGTGGGCATCGTGGCTGAGTTTGACCCTGCTCGGTTTGGGAATTGCCCTTGTCGGCGGCATTCACGCATCCGCAGACGCAATTAACAACGGCTTCACCGATCACGGTGTCGCTGCCCCTTTCAGCACCCACAGGGGAGTTGTCGCCACGCAAGATGGTCAAGGGCGTAACATCGTTTTGGTCTGGCTCTACGACCATCGGGGTTGCTACGCGCTTTTGCTAATTGACGCTGAAACGGGCAAAAGCGAAGTTTTCCCGACGCCGTTTCCTTGGGGCGGCGATGCACCATATGCTTCCATACTGTCAAGTGCCAACAGGTTCTATTCCCACTTCGGCAGCCACTTCGTGGAGTTTGACCCAGCAAAGCGCGCCTTCACTTTCGTCCGCAAAACTGCCCCGCAGATGGCGATGAGCATGACGGAAGACGACAACGGCGTCATTTGGTCAGCAACTTACCCGCAATGCGGCATCGCCGCTTACAATGCCCAAACAGGCGAATTTCGCGATTTCGGGCATGTGCACAAAGAGAATTGGGCACAGTATCCCCGCTCCATCGCTGTTGACGATGCAGGTTGGGTTTACTTCGCTATCGGCTACACAAACAGTCACATTCTCGCTCTCAACCCAAAGACGGGAGAAATCAAGCCCATGATTGACGAAAGCGAGCGACGACGAGGCATGGCTCATGTCTTTCGCGCAACTAACGGCAAAGTTTACGGTCAGCCTCTGACAGGTGAGAAAGGGAACTGGTATGAGTTTCACGCTGGCGTTGCCCGCAAAATTGGAGAATTGCCAACAGATGTCAAGCCCAAAACTTACATCGCAGGCTCGCAAGGTCTGTTCCATCGCCCCTTCCTTGATGGCAAGCGCATTCGGACCTTGGATTTATCCGAGCGAGTGTTGGTCGTTGAAGACCCCAAAACTGGGGAAAGCAAGACTGTCAAGTTTGACTACCCAAGCGAAGGCGGGCACATCATGAGCGTCGCTGTCGCGCCTGACGGCACCGTTTGTGGTGGGACGGCGTTTCCGTTCTATTTTTTCCGCTATGACCCCAAGGCAGGTCAATGGGAGCGCCATCCGTGCTACGGACAATGGAACACCGTCGCCCGACAAGGTGATAGGTTTTTCATCGGCACTTACACCGAGGGTGCTCTGTTGGAATGGAACCCTTTCGCTGAGTGGACGGGCACGGTGAAGGGTAACGAAAAATCCAATCCGCGCTTTGTGACCTCCGTGTCGCCAGAACCTGACATCGGTCGTCCCCACGAATTGCTGGCGCATCCTGACGGCAAAACGCTCGTGTTAGCGGGCACTCCCGCTTACGGATATACAGGCGGCGGGTTGCTCTTTTGGGACCGGCAAACCCAAACGCGTGTGTTGCTGCGACACACGGACATTTTGCCCGACCACTCTACGATGAGTCTGGTCGCCTTGCCCGACGGCACTTTGCTGGGTGGGACGACGACGGCGCCAGGGACGGGTGGCGAACGCAAAGCCAAGCAAGCCGAACTTTATTTGCTGGACACGGCAAGCAAAAAAGTCCTGTGGCACGCACCCCTTCTGGAAGGTGTGCAAACTTACACCGACCTTTGCTACGACGAGCGAAACGGTATGGTTTACGGGTTCGCTGACCGCAACCGGTTTTTCGTCTTTGACCCGAAAGCTAAGCGGATCGTCTATGTCCGTGAAAGCGAACCGTGCGCTGGCTACCAGCAAGGACCGCGCGTTTTTGCCGTTGCACCCGACAAACGCGTGTTCGTTTTGCTCGCCAACGCTATCGCCACCGTTGACCCGCACACCTTTGCGCTCAAACTGCTCGCCAAATCGCCCGTGCCTATCACCGCTGGCGGCGATTTGCTAGACGACCACCTCTATTTCGCCAGCGGCTCACATCTTTGGAGTTTCCGCGTCCCTGCTTTTTAAGGGGTGTTCAAAGGACGGCACCTTTGCTGTGCACAAAACAGTTTTTCGCGAGGGGGCAAGATATGAACTGGCGAGTGATGCCCTTAGAGCCTGACCGGTTCAACTTGCTTGTCTATGCCGATGAGCAGGGTAACCTGCATCCCATTCGCAGTCCTATAGATTGGCAAAAGCGCCGCCGACATATCCTTGCCGCCATGCAACAAGTCATGGGCGATCTTCCAGGCAAAGAAAGGCAGATACCGCTCAACCTGCAGGTGGTGGACGAACAAGATAGTGGCACTTTTTTGCGGCACAAGATTGCCTTCACCCCCGAACCCAATGACCGCTTGATGGCGTGGTTGCTCATTCCCAAAGTGCTACTCAACAATCGCGACAAAAAAGCACCTGCAATGCTTTGTTTGCACCAAACAACACAAATCGGCAAAGACGAGCCGGCGGGGTTGGGCGGCAATCCCAATTTGCACTACGCCAAAGAGTTGGCGGAACGGGGCTATGTGACCTTAGCGCCCGATTACATCGGCGGTGACCTCCCTGAAGTCGGAATCAAAGGCGGATTTGGTGAATCGCGCACCGACCCTTATGCGCTGGGCTATGTCAGCGGGACGATGAAGGGCATCTGGAATCACATGCGCGCCATTGATATTTTGCAAGCGTTGCCGTTTGTGGACGGCAACCGCATCGGCGTCATCGGTCACTCGTTGGGCGGTTACAACGCGCTGTTTGTCGCAGCCTTTGACGAGCGGTTGAAAGTTGTCGTGACAAGTTGCGGGTTCACTTCGTTTGCCAAGTATCGCGGGGGCGATTTAACAGGCTGGAGCCATCGGGGTCACATGCCCCGTATCGCAACGGTTTACGCCAAAAACCCAAAGATGATGCCCTTTGAGTTTTCGGAAGTGCTAGGAGCCATTGCGCCTCGCGCTTTGTTCATCAATGCCCCGTTGCACGACGACATCTTTGATGTTGCAGGTGTTGGCGATTGCGTCGCGGCAGCATTGCCCGTTTATGCCCTTTTCGGTGAAGGGCACGGCGTCGTCGTTCACCATCCGTGCTGTAAGCATGATTTGCCACCTGAAGTGCGGAAAGCTGCCTATCGGTTCGTGAGCACTGTGCTGGGTCACAATACCCAAACAATGTGACGACACAGCCACCAAAGTCGGAGCGGGTAATTGCCCGCCGGCAAAGCACGAGCCGCCCACAAAGAGCAAGGTGACGGGACGATGGTAAAAAAGGGGGCAAGGTGTTGCGTCTTGGTGATGACGCTGGGGATGGGTATCACCGCGTTCCGCGTGTTGACAGGGTTTGAGACAGGGGTGAGCCAAAGCGTGAACATCTCGGCAAACACAAAAAGTACTTTCTTTACTGCCGAACGAGCGCAAAGGTTGCGCCAAAACATTGCTCGTTACGCATGGGCGAAAGAGACCGCTCAACGGATTGTAAAGGCAGCGGAATTTTGGCGCAAGATGAGCGACGAAGAACTATGGTCGCTTATGTTCGGTCCCACCATCACCCGTTCGTGGCATGTTTGGTCCAACGGCTTTTGCCCTGCCTGCCGAAAACCTGTGCCGATGTATAACTGGCGCATTGACGCTTTCCGTCACCCTTGGAAAGTTCAGTGCCCTCATTGTCAAAAACTGTTTCCGACCAACGATTTCGCTGCCTTTTACCGTTCAGGATTGAACGAACAAGGCATATTTGACCCAAAGCGAGCAGACCGACGGCTGTTGTTCAATACTGAGCACCCTGACCCTAACGACCCTCTGCACAAGTTCGGCGTGGACGATGGTGAGGGCTATGTGGATGGTGACAAGCGTTGGCGGTTCATCGGTGCTTACCTGATTTACGGTCAATGGAAGCAACTTGTTTTGGGTGGCATTAAAAACTTGACAGCGGCTTATCTCATCACTGGCGACAAAGTTTACGCTCGCAAAGCAGGCATTTTGCTGGACCGCGTTGCCGACCTTTACCCGCAGTTTGATTTTCGCACTCAAGCGGTCGTTTACGAGCGTCACCTCGGCTCAAACGGTTATGTGTCCATTTGGCACGATGCTTGCGAGGAGACACGATTGTTGGTGTTGGCTTACGATGCCCTTTTTGAAGCGTTGCGTGATGACGATGAGTTAGTGCGGTTTCTCCGTCTCAAAGCAACGGAACACCGTTTGCCTAACCCGAAAGCGACTTTCGCTGACATTCAGCGCAACATTGAAGACGGTATCTTGCGTGACCCGTTGCGCAACGAGCACAAAATTTACTCCAACTTCCCCCGCCAACCTTTCACTAAAGCCGTGTTGCTCTCAGTGCTGTCATGGGAGCAAAACCGCGATGAGGTTTTGCGATTGCTGTATGAGACACTGCAAAAGGCGACGGCGGTGGATGGTGTGACGGGAGAAAAGGGGCTGGCAGGTTACGCCGCTTTCGCAACCCAAGCCATCGCTGAGATGGTGGCTCTCTTTGATGCCGTTGACCCGACCTTTTTGCGGGTTGCCGTTGAAAGGTTCGGGTTGCGTTCCACCTTCCGCTTCCACCTTGATACT
>BEHT01000024.1 GCA_002898575.1 bacterium HR17 | reverse complement strand
TGCACGAAAAACTCAGCGATTATTTGCCTGCACCGATACAACCTATTTCCGCTGCTTCGTTGAATTTTCCTTCTCGGCAATGCCTCGGAGGGCGCGTCTTCTGACGCGCCGCTGTTTGGCGGCTCAGGAGAGCCGCCCTCCGAAGAGCCGCTCACCGAGAGCCACTTTGCCGTTCGGAGGGCGCGTCTCTGACGCGCCGCTGTTTGGCGGCTCAAGAGAGCCGCCCTCCGAAGAGCCGCTCACCGAGAGCCACTTTGCCGTTCGGAGGGCGCGTCTCTGACGCGCCGCTGTTTGGCGGCTCAGGAGAGCCGCCCTCCGAAGAGCCGCTCACCGAGAGCCACTTTGCCGTTCGGAGGGCGCGTCTCTGACGCGCCGCTGTTTGGCGGCTCAAGAGAGCCGCCCTCCGAAGAGCCGCTCACCGAGAGCCACTTTGCCGTTCGGAGGGCGCGTCTCCGACGCGCCGCTGTTTGGCGGCTCAAGAGAGCCGCCCTCCGAAGAGCCGCTCACCGACCAAACCCCGTTATTCAACGCGGCAATTTCTGCTACAATTACGGTGGCGCCTTTGATGAGGCGCTGAGGAGTGACATAGCGAATGCCCCTTCGGTTAGCGCCAACCGTCACAATCGTCGGCGGCGGTTTAGCGGGATGCGAAGCGGCGTGGCAAGCCGCCCAAATGGGCGTGCCCGTCACCCTTTACGAAATGCGTCCTATCGTTTCTACACCCGCCCACAAAACGGGTAAACTCGCAGAACTGGTTTGCAGCAACAGTTTACGCAGCGACTTGGTTGACAAGCCGGCTGGCTTGCTCAAAGAGGAAATGCGGCGGCTCAATTCGCTGATTATCCGCTGCGCCGACCAAGCGGCGTTGCCAGGCGGCGGAGCGCTTACCGTCGACCGCGAAAAATTTGCTCAGTTGGTCACTGATGCGATTGAGCGTCACCCGCTCATCACTGTCGTGCGGGAAACCGTCACAAAAATCCCCGCTGTCGGTCCCGTCATCATTGCGACGGGTCCGCTGACGCATGACGCGTTAGCGGAAGAGATCCGCCAACTTATCGGTGCCGATTTCCTCTACTTCTACGACGCCGTTTCGCCTATTGTGGATGCGGAAACGGTTGACAGCGACAAATGCTTTTGGGGCTCGCGTTACCGCGACGAACCTGCTTACCTGAACTGTCCGATGACACAAGAGGAATACCGTCGTTTTTGGGAGGCGTTGGTGGCTGCCGAGCGGCACGAACCGCACGATTTTGAGAAAACGATGTTCTTTGAGGGGTGTTTGCCCATTGAAGAGATGGCTCGGCGAGGATACTTGACACTCGTCTACGGACCGCTGCGCCCGACGGGTTTGATAGACCCGCGCACTGGCAAGCGCCCTTTCGCCGTCGTCCAACTGCGTCCGGAAAACGCTGAACGAACGATGTTCAACATGGTCGGATTCCAAACGACGCTCAAATGGAGCGAACAACAGCGGGTCTTTCGGCTCATCCCCGGCTTGGAGCGTGCGGAGTTTTTGCGCTTCGGTTACATTCACCGCAACACTTACATCAACGCTCCTATTGCCCTGCGCCCGACCTACCAATTTAAAGGGCGCGACGACCTATTTTTCGCGGGGCAATTGACCGGCGTGGAAGGCTACATTGAATCGGCAGCGTCAGGGTTAGTGGCAGGCATTAACGCCGCGCGGCTGTTGCGAGGTGAACCGCCGCTGGTGTTCCCCCGCGAGACGGCGATCGGGGCGTTGGCACACTATATCACGACCGCCGACCCCAAACATTTCACGCCGATGAACATCAATTTTGGACTGTTGCCGCCGCTGGAGAGGAAAGTGCACCCGAAGGAGTTGCGCCATCGCATGATGGTCGCCCGCGCTCTCCAGGCGTTGGAGGCGTTCATCGCCCGACACGGTTTAACCCGCGGGCAGGGCAAATATGAAGGCTGGGACCCCGCCGCCGTAGCGGCAGCAGCACGCTGAAAACGCAGAAGAAGAAGTGAAGCGGGTGATGCCGTTGCACCCTGTCCTGTTGAAGTGCGGTCCGTTTACGCTCCGCAGCTACGGCGTGATGGTAGCGGTGGGTGTGTTGATCGGCTTTTGGTGGACGCGCCGTGAGTTTCGGCGTCGTCAACTGCCCTTAGATGCCCTTTATGACGCTACCATCGCAGCGATGGCGTTGGGCGTCATCGGCGCGCGTTTGCTGTATGTCGCGTTGCATTGGTCAATTTACCGCACGCATTTGCCTGCGATCGCGATGATTTGGGCAGATGGAGGGCTGTCTTTTCACGGGGCGGTGCTAGGCGGTGTGTTAGGTGTTTGGTGGGTGACACGACGCTATCGCTTGCCCTTCGGGCAAGTCGCTGACGCTGCAGCGCCGGGAACAGCGTTGGGTCACGCTTTCGGGCGCATCGGGTGTTTCCTCAACGGATGTTGCTACGGTGCTCCGACCACCCTACCTCTCGGCGTGCGGTTTCACAACCCCGCGTTGGGCGTTGACACTTTACCGAGCCATCCAGCCCAGCTTTACGAAGCCGCAGGGTTAGCGGTTCTGTTTCTGTGGCTGGTGCGTTATCGGCGTTTCGCCCCATACACGGGGGCTGTTTTTGTCATGTGGGTGATGGGTTACGCTGTGCTGCGATTTTTCGTAGAATTCGCCCGCGCCGGTGCGACGGCGACGGTCGTCAACGGGCTGACGCAGGCTCAGTGGGTGAGCATCGTCTTGTTTTGCGGGGCGTTGGCATACCATCGGTGGCGCTATCGGTCTGCATAGCGACGCCACAGTTGCAGCATCGCTATCGCCAGCAAATAACAGGCGGCGCCAAAGACGATGGCGCGGCTGTAGCCCATCAACTTGCCCAAAACCACAGCGCTTACCGAGCCTGTCACGGACATCACCCCGTTAACACCCCACAAATAGGGCACACTGACAGCGGCGTTGCGGGCTAACCGCATAGCCACCGGGAACGGAATGCCCATCGGCACACCCAGCCCGAAAGCGCTGAGGCAAAGGGCAACCGCCCGTAGCGGCAGGGAACTTTCCTGCAAAGCGTTCGTCAGCGGTCCGACCAACCAACCCAGCAACGCTGCGACGAAAGCGACGACAGCGCAAGCCCTTTGCGCCGATTCGCTGAGACGGTCGTCGTGCCACCGTTGGCTTACCGCGCTGCCGACGGCACCGCCCAACAGGAGGGCGCCGACGAACAACGCGACTGTGTGGGTCGGGCTGCCCAACAATAACATCACCCGTTGGAGCACACCGACTTCTACAAGCATGAACCCGACACCCAATAGGGCGACGAACGCCGTTAAAATGCTCCATTGCTGACCTTTGCGCCGTTCCGCGCGACTGGCGATGAGGGCAAAACCGACGACAAGGACGACTGCGAAGGCGATCAACTGCCACAGCAGCGGCGGCACGGTCGGCGATAAATCCACGAAGAAGGGCGCGTCATCGGTGACGGGACGGACATCCACACCATGCCGCCACCGCACATCGCTGACGACATCGTCAGCGGTAAACGCACCGTGTAACACTGAAGCCAATGGCTCTTCGGCATGCACAAACGGCACGGCGACTGGGACGATGTTCCATCGTTTGGTCACCTGCGACAGAGCCGCAGCGTCGCTTTGCGTGAAGGGTTGGCGTGCCATGACGACCAAATTGCGGTAAGGCGAGAAGCGCCACAGTTCCTCAGGCAGTTGCCACCACGCAAGGTGCAACGCTGCGTCCTTCGGGGCTTTGCCCGTTTGCTCTTGCACGATGTCCAAGCAAGTCAGCCACCACCGCAGCGCCAAAAAAGGTTCTTGGGTGATGAGGGCGACCAAACCCCGTCGGGACAGGATGCGCCAATAATCGCGACAAGCATCTTTGGTGTGGACAAAACTTTCCACCAACGCTAAGCCCGCTTTGCCCACCGTCGCCGTTTGTGTCAACGCCATGACGACCAAATCGTAACGGCGTTGAGTTTGGCGGACAAAGGCGCGGGCTTCGGCGATACGGAAATGCACATTGGGGCGCTCGTAGATGCGACCGTTGAAATCGCGGAACTTCTCTGCAAACACTTTCATGGCAGGGTTGACATCAACGGCGTCCACGCGTTTTGCCCCTGCCAATAAGGCACAAACGACATCCACACCTCCACCTGAACCCAACGCCAATACCGCAT
This sequence comes from bacterium HR17, assembly GCA_002898575.1. Classification (NCBI taxonomy): domain Bacteria; phylum Candidatus Fervidibacterota; class Fervidibacteria; order Fervidibacterales; family Fervidibacteraceae; genus Fervidibacter; species Candidatus Fervidibacter japonicus. Next base: position 48,070 of record BEHT01000024.1, on the reverse strand, counting down.
CAATGTGAGGCGGACGGTCATCAGGTTTGCGGGGCGTGAGCAGCAATGCGTAAGGTACACCCATGAGCGTGTTCATGAGCCACGCACCGTCTTTCAAGTTACCGCTTTTCAACCGCACCATCAACGCGGGCACTTCGCCGTCGGTGTAAAGATGCAGCAAATCCGGTTCGCCTTCATCGCGCACGACATCGGTGCGACAAAAAGCGTTCCACAGCGTCGCGACGATGCGGGATGTGCCTGTCGCTAACTCTTGCAGCAACGGTTTGGCGATGGTGGGGTCAGCATGGCGCACAGGGGGCAAATCCAAGTAGCGCCCGCCGCGGTTGAGGAAAGCGAAGGCGATGAGGGCAACGCTCACCAGCGCACTCGTCAAGCGCAGCGCCGTTTGCGCTGCCAGCAAAGGCACACTCAAAAGCGCTAAACCCGCGAGGACGATGACTGCATTCAAACCGCCAAAGGCGTTGAGCAAGAGGACGACGCCAAAGGCAGCGGCTGCGGCGCCGGCGAGGTCGGCTGCGTAGAGGCGCCCACTGTGTTCGGCGAACATGCCGAAGAGCGTCGCCATCGTCACGCCCAAGAAGAAGAACGGGATGAGCGTGACCAAGCCGGCGAGCCAAAAGGCGTTGGGGTTGCGCGGGAGCAAAAGGGCGACCAGCAACCAAAGGGCAAACAGCGTCGTCGCAGAAAATGCGACGACACTCCAGCGCAACCGACGCTCAGCGAAAGAGCCTGCCATCCCCCAATGGGCGGCGTAACTGCCCAAACCCAATCCGCACAGTGCCAACGCAATGGCGAAAAAGGCGAAGTGGTAACGCAAGACGACGGCAAAAACCCGCGTGAGGCTTACTTCCAACGCCAACCCGCAAAAGGACAGGACAAACACAGCGCCCACAACGCGCCCCACATGCAGCGCCATCGTTTTGCCCCCTCCGGGATGAACGGTGGTATCGTTCCCTCGCGTAGCAGCGATGCTGTCCTGAAAAATGTTGGCGCCGCAACCGAAAGGCGGGCGGGTTGTAGATGAAAGCAGGGAGGTGATGACTGTGACGATGGTGCATGAGGCAACGAACGATGCAGTCCCTTGTCGGAGCGTGCGTATCGCCGGCGCGTTAATGCTTTGGACGGCAGTGTGGCAGTTAAGTCTCGGCATGTTCGCGTTCGCTGCCTACGCCATAGCAGCGCCGTTCGGGCAAACGACCAACGATGTCGTTTTGCTTGTGTTGGGGACGCTGTTTTTGGTGTTGGCGACAGCAAACGGGCTAACAGGCGTCGGGGTGCTCACGGGGCGGGAAGGTGCCCGCAAAGTCGCCATCGGGTTGCAAATTTGGGGCATCGGGGCAAACCTCGTGTTGTTGGCGCTGAACGATTTGCCCATATTGCGTGTCGGGCAAACGCTCCTTTGCCTTTGGGCGTTGTGGGTTTTGACCCGCACCAAGGTGCGCTTGATTTGCCGTCCTGCACCGACGATGACGACGGCGATGTTGCTGACCGCCAGTGGGTTCGCTTTGTTTATCGCTTGTGCGGGTGGGTTCGCGATAGGCGGGACGATACAGCGCTACACGGCGCGCCCATCGCCCAAACGATGGTTGCAAATCGCGTGGCGGACCGACTTTGCAGCGGCGCAAAGGGAAGCGCGCCGAACGGGCAAACCGTTGCTGGTCGTTTTCGTCGCAGGGGGCGAACCGCAAGCGCCTTGCTGAGTGGGCGGAACGCTTTTGCGGGAGCGGTCGCTCTCGGATGCACAGGTCATCGCGTTGGTGCAACGGCATTTCATCCCCGTTTGGGTCAATGTGACGGAGCAACCCGTTCCTGATGTCCCTGCGTTGGCAGAGTGGCGACGGGCGTGGGAAGCGCTGCACCGTCACCCCGTCGCATTTTGGTTCTTCCGCACCTTTCAAAACCGCACCGTCGTGTTATCGCCTGACGGACGCCAGTGTCTACAACCTGTTCGTTGGCGCGACAGCGATGAACCCGCAGCGTATCGGGCGATGTTGAAAGCCGCCTTGCAGCGTTATCGCAAGGTGATCGCGCAGCGCAGATAGGCGCACCGTCCCAACTGTCGGAAGCAAGCCCGACGCTACGGACGGTGCTGTAAGCGGTCGGGCGAAGAGCGTTCCAAATAGCGCAGGTAGGTGCGCTCCTTGTAGCGCATGCGACGGCGTTGGGCAGGGGTTTGGTCGTCGTAGCCGAGCAGGTGGAGCGTGCCGTGAAGGGCGAGGTGCACCAGTTCCCGCTCTAACGACTGGTGATAGCGCTGCGCGTTGCGGGTCGCGGTGTCCATGCTGATGACGATTTCGCCTAACAGCGTCGTGCCGTCGGGTAGCGTATCGCCCAGCGGAAAACTGAGGACATCGGTCGGATAGTCGTGGCGCAAAAACTGCCGATTGAGGGCGTGAATGGTGGCATCGTCGCAAATCACGACGCTCACAGCCGCCGACTTAGGCGCCCCTTCACGGCGCAGGACGGTGCGGATAGCGCGTTGTATTTGGCGGGTCCAGTCAACGCGCCATCGGCGGCGTAGGGTTGGAGTGACGCTCAGCGAGATGCGTGGTCGGTTCGGCATGGCGGTGAGGTGTCACCTTCGGATATTCAATGCGATGGTGGTAGATGCTTTTGAGGGTGTCTATTAGGGCACGCTTGATCTCCTGCAGTTCGTGCAGCGTGAGGGGTGCATCGTCCAGTTGCCCGTCAGCGACCTTAGCATCCACGACTTCGTGGACGATGCGCTCAATTTGTTCTGGCGTCGGGTCGCTGACGGCTTTCACGGCAGCCTCCACGCTGTCGGCGAGCATGACGATAGCGCTTTCCTTACTGCGAGGTTTAGGACCGCTGTAGCGATACTGGGCTTCGTTGGTTAACTCACCCCGCTCTTTGGCTTTGGCGAGGAAATAGGTCATGACGGAGGTGCCGTGATGTTCGCGAATGATGTCCACAATCGGCGGAGGTAAGCGGTGGTGTCGCGCTAACTCTTCGCCCTGTTCCACATGGAGCGCCAAGACTTTCGCAGACATTTGCGGGCTTATCTTGTCGTGTGGGTTGTGGCTTCCTGGCGGCAAGTTTTCCACGAAGTAGTGGGGGCGCACCAATTTCCCGATGTCATGGTAGAGACCGCCGACCCACGCCAAAAGGTCGTTGGCGCCGATGCGTTTGGCTGCCTCTTGAGCCAGTCGCGCCACCATCAGCGAACTTTGGTAAGTGCCAGGGGCTTTCTCTGCTAACTCCCGCAGCAGCGGGGCATGGGGGTTTGCCAGTTCCATCAGGGTAAACACGGTGGTGACCCCAAAAAGTCGCTCTAACCCGCTCAGGCTGATGAGGGAGAGGGCTGGGGGCAACGCCCCTGTCAGAACCGCCCACAGCACGAGCCGTTGTAAGTCGCTCCAAGTCATCAGCAAGGTTTCGCCGGTGACCGTGCCGATGACCGCTTGCAAAGCCAGCGTGCCCAACGCTAAGAGCAACCCGGCACGCATCAGGTGCCCGCGCGTGCGGACATCAGCCGTCAAAAAAGTCGCCGCGACACCGACGGTCACCGTCACGAAAAAAGGACGGAACGCGCTGGTCGGCAGCGTTTGCCAATCGGTCGCCATGCCCAAGGTCGTCGCCAAGGCGAAAACGCCCGACGCAAACAGGCTGAACAACGGGTTCACCAGCACCGTCGTCATCATCGCAGCCGCAGCGACTGTCGGGAACGCAATTTCGGGACCAAGAGGTGCCATCAACACACGCACTAAAATCAGCCCAGGCAACCACAGCAGCGCTAACAATGTCAGTTGGCGGTTGTCACCGTAAACGGTCGGCAGCGCCATGCGCAGGAAAAATACGATGCCGACCGTCAACAGTGATGCCAGCAGGAAAGTCCCCATAAGCGCGGGGAAGTTGTAGCCCAGCGCGTGGAGTTTTTCCAGGTGAGCGGCGGTGACCAGTTCGCCCCGCCGAGCAATCAGTTCACCGGCTTGAATGGTGCGCCAGACGGGTGGCACCGAAGCGCGAGCGCGTTCCCGGGCGCGCTCTGTCGCGATTGGGTCAAACACCAAGTTGGGCTGAAGGGCAACCTCCGCTAACCGCACGAGCGCCCATTGGTGGTCCGTCGTCAAGGGCAGTTGGGCGATGCGGTTTTTAACGCGTTCCAACGCGGCGAGTCGGTCTTCGGCTGTCGGTCTGATTCCCCGCTGCCATTCCGTTTCCAACAAATTCAACAAACTGCGGCGCATCAGTTCCAAAGTCGCCGGCGACGCCCGCAACAAGGTCAAAAGCACTTGGTCGGGGAGCGCTAACCCCACGGCTTGGCGGAGTCGGCGCAGTTTCTCGGCGACCGACGACGGCTGGGCGCGGAGCGCTTGCGCCCCGTCAAAAAGATCGTTTAACACTGCCCGCCATTGGGCGGCGACAGCAGGGTCGCGCCGATACTGACGGGGCACAGCGGCAGCCACTTCTTGGCGGCGCCGTTCCGTTTCTATCGCCGATAGGTAACGGACGGTGCGGTAAGCCCGAATTTCGTGAGGGAACACTTCACCTTCGCGGAACGCAAACGGAGCCATCAGCGGTGGCGGGAGCATTCCGAACACCAACGCGAGAACGGTCAGTCCAAACAGCCCCAACCGCACGAGGGGTATGCGTGCCGGTGTGGACTTTGACGGGCGTTTGGAAGTTACAGGGCGAGCCGTGAAACGCCACCAGCGGGAGCGTCGGAGGGACGGGTCATTGCTCGTCATCGCCCTCACCTCGGTCGTTGCGGTGGGGGGTGCGGCGTTGGCGTTCCCACTGTTCGTAAGCCTGAATGATGCGCTGCACTAACGGGTGACGGACGACATCCTGTTCGGTCAAGTAGACGAAAGCCACACCGTCCACATCCTTGAGCACCCGTTGCACTTCCACCAAGCCCGAAGTGACGCCTTTGGGTAAATCAATTTGGGTGATGTCCCCGGTGACGACGATTTTTGCGCCGAACCCCATCCGCGTCAAAAACATCTTCATCTGCAAAGGCGTCGTGTTTTGAGCCTCGTCCAAAACGATGAAGGCGTCGTTGAAGGTGCGCCCACGCATGTAAGCCAGCGGAATCACCTCAACAGTGCGCCGCTCAATTAACCGTTGCACCTTGTCGTAGTCCAGCAACTCGTAGAGGGCATCGTAAAGCGGGCGCATGTAAGGGTCCACTTTCTCGTAGATATCGCCGGGCAAAAAGCCCAATTTTTCGCCGGCTTCCACTGCAGGGCGAGCCAAGATAATGCGGGCGACTTGCCGCTGCTTGAGGGCGGCGACCGCCATCGCCACCGCTAAAAAGGTCTTGCCCGTCCCAGCGGGACCGATGGCGAAGACCAGGTCGTGCCGCTTCATTGCGTCTACATAACGGGCTTGTCCCAGGGTTTTGGGGGCAACGCGCTTGCCGCGCTCGGTGACAACAATCGTCTCCGTGAACAGATCTTCGGCTTCCGCAATTTGCCCGCGTCGGGCTAAGTTCAGCAAGTAACGGACATCGGCGGCGGAAAGGGTGCTCCCCTTGTCAACCGCTGCCAGCATTTGGCGGAGCACTTCGGCAGCCCGTTCCGCTTGCACCGCCGGTCCGTGCACTTCTAACCCGCCTTCGCGGGCGACCAATCGCACCCCCAACTCCCGTTGCAACAGTCGCAAATACTCGTCCCGCACCCCCAACACCCGATGCAACAAAGTCGCGTTGCTCACCGGCACAACGATGGAGATGTGTTGCTGCTCGGTTGCACTCACGAGGCTCTGCGGTCACCTCCATCGGGCGCTCCGTTCATCTCGCTGCCCGTCAGGGCTGAGCCTTAATTGGCGATTGCCCTTCGGGCGATTGTCCTTCCAAGATTTGGCGCACTAACTCGTTGACCTCACGCCCGTCGGCACGCCCGCGCACCTGCGGCATCAGCGCTGCCATGACTTTTCCCATGTCGCGTATGGAGAACGCCCCGACTTGCCGCACCGTCGCCCGAACAAGGGCGAGGAGTTCCTCGCGGCTGAGGGCTTGGGGCAAGTAACCTTCCAAAATCGCTAACTCCGCGCGCTCCCTGTCTGCCAAGTCAGTGCGCCCGCCTTGTTCAAAGGCTTCAATGGACTCGCGGCGCTTGCGGGCTTCCGACTGAATGACACCTAAAATCTCGTCATCGGTCAGCGCCCGCCGTTTGTCAATTTCAGCGTTATGGATGGCAGACCGCAACAGACGCAGCACCGAAATCTTCAGTTCGTCTCGCGCCTTCATGGCTGTTTTGTAGTCAGCGTCAATGCGCTCTTTCAGGTTCATTGCGGCAGCCCCCTTGTAGCGCCGCTGCGATTATAGCACGCACCACTGCGTCAAAATCGGGGGTGCGCCGAGGGGCGTGCTTTTCGGGGACGGGGAACGGATTCGGGCATTCAGAGGGTAACACCCCGACCCTGTCGCGACGGGGCTCGGAAGGTCGGGCGCTCGCCCGACCGCGAATTGCAGCGCGCAAAGATATCGCTCAAAACTGAGGTGACAGCGGGTGACAGAAAGTTTGCATGACATCATCGCTGCGGTGCGGGAGCGTTTGGACACCAAAGAAGCCCTGCGGGAGCAGGTATTGCCGCTGGCGCGGCAACTGATCCGCGAGAGCGCCGCGCTCATCAAAAATGCCCACCGCAAGGAGTGGGACGAAGCCAAGGAGCGCCATGCCGCTTTGCGGGCAGCGGTCGCTGATTTGCGGGGGAAGTTGCGGGACGCCCCCGATTTATGGTTTGCGGGCTTCATTCAAGACGCCCTCAAGGAAGTCGCCGAAGCCTGCCTCGTTTACGCGCTGCTGCGGGGCGAACCGCTGCCGACACCTGAAGGGTTGGGTGTGGACGATGCCCCTTACCTGAACGGGTTGCTGGAGGCGATGGGCGAGTTGCGGCGAGCGGCGTTGGACGCCATTCGTGCCGAAGATTTGCCCACCGCTGAGCGCTTCCTCGCCGTCATGGACGAAGTCTACTTCCTCGCCATCACCTTTGACCAAACGGACGCTGTCACGCAAGGGGCGCGTCGGCGAACCGACGCGTTGCGCGCCATCTTGGAACGCACCCGCAGCGATGTGACGCTGGCGAGCCAATATCGCAAACTGGCGCGGCTGTTGCCCCTGAACGAAGACGAGGGGTTGCCCGATGAACTCAAGCGGTAGGCGCCAGCACCCGCAGTTGCTGACCGACGCCCGTGTGCAGTTCAAACTTGTCGTGCAAGACATTGACGGCGCGGACCATGTCCTCTTCCAAAATCAGGCACGAGACGGAATGTTGGGCGTCGGTGACTTGCAGGACGGTGATGTTGGCGTCCACCAAGGCTTCCAAGATGCGCGCCATGATGCCGGGCACTTCCCGCGTGTTCAAGACGACAAGGCTCACGATGGCGCAGTTGGTCGTCACTTCAACAGGGGCGTCCACGACTTCCAAGCGGGGTTGCAACCGCGCCAGCATGCGGCGCCGTTCGGAATGCCCGACGCTGCCCGGCGCTAAGGTCAACAGGTAAAGGCGGCTGTGGCGGTTGACCGTCACCGGGATAGTCAGTCCATCCAGCAGGCTCCGCACCCGCTCCAAGTTTTCGCGGACGATGGCGAACTCAAAGAGTTGCCGGCTCTTGCCGACGAAGTAGGTCGGGATGCCCGCCTCACCCAAGACGCGGTAAATCTCCGTTTCAATTTCGGGCAAGTCGTCTTGGTGGGCGACATGGACCTTGAAATGGGCGACATACGGCAGGTGGGTGACGCCGGTGAAGCGGAACATCTTTTGCGGCAGGTCGCTGGCGCGCTCTTTGATGACGGTGCCGGGGTTATCGCTATCGGGCTTGCGGACCCAGACGGGGATACGATGCGCCATCGCAATTTCCACGCAGCGCGGGTGAACGACCTTTGCGCCCAAATGCGCCATCTCGGAGACTTCTTCGTAGGTGACGGACGGCAGGACACGGGCTTTCGCCCCGACGATACGCGGGTCGGCAGTCATCACGCCCTCCACATCGGTGTAGATTTCGCAGGCTTCCGCACCCAACGCCGCTGCCAACGCGCCGGCGGTCGTGTCCGAGCCGCCCCGTCCCAAGGTCGTGATGTGCCCATGCCCGGCTAAGTCGCCCCGTTCGGTGACCCCCTGAAAGCCGGCGACGACGGGCACCATGTCGTGTCGCAGCGCTGCCCAAATGGCGGTCGGGTCAATCCGCACGATGCGGGCGTTGCCAAAAGTGCCGTCAGTGTAGATGCCCGCTTGCCCGCCGGTCAGGGCGATGGTGCGGTAGCCGCCGACGACCTTGATGGCTTGCGCCATCAAGACGATACCGATGATCTCGCCGCAGGTCATCAGCAGGTCCAGTTCGCGGGGTTCAACGGGCACTTGTGGGTCAATGTCTTTGGCGAGGCTGATGAGCGTGTCGGTCGCGTAGGGGTCACCTTTGCGCCCCGGCGCCGACACGACGACGACAGGCGCATAGCCCTCCCGCTTGGCTTTGACGACCCGCTGGGCGGCGACGAACAGGCGCTCTTTCGTCGCGACGGAAGTGCCGCCGAACTTCTGCACGATCACTCGCACGCGTCATCCCTCCTGCGGGGCTTGGGACGCCCCTTTGTCACGAACGGGTGGGGTGTTGAGCCCAAACTTTTTGCGGAGCGCTTCTGCGACCTTTTCCGCATCGGTGCGGCGCACCAGCAACATGACGGCATCGTGTGAGTCACCTGTCTCCAACAGTTCCACCTCTTGTTCGTAAATCGCCTCGGCGACCCGTGCCATCACGCCGGGCAAATCCCGCATCGCCGATGAAAGAACAGTCACCATCGCACAATCGCGGGTCACACGCACGGAGCGGTTGAGCCGGCGCAGCACCTCTTGCGTTTTGCGCACCGCTTCTTTGCGGACGATAAAGTGGATACTGTCGGGATGAAACTTGATGAGCGACAGGCTGATGCCGGCGTCTGCCAGCGCCCGAAACACTTTCAACCGCTCTGCAAGGTCTGGGGCGACTTCCACGACGACATGCGCCAGCCCGTCCTCAACAGCGATGCCGGTCACGCCGCGCTGGCGTTCAAACTCCTCTTGCTGTGGTTCCACGATGGTCGCGATGCGTTCGCTGCGTCGGCTCATCTCCTCATCGTCCCTCCGTTGCCATGGGGGTCACATCAGAAAGCGTGTCGCATCTTCAGTAGGGCAGGAGCCCTACCCTCTACACCTCGCAAATTATTCACCGCTTGCGTTGCGTCTGTCCTGCCTATTAGACAAGCGATGGACAGGTTCTTGATGCCTTTGCGGCGGGTGTTGCCAGACAGGCGCGCCACCTATTTGCCATGTCAGATGCACCCGCCAACGGGCATCATCGGAGGCGGGGTAGTCCTGCCGGAAATGGGCGCCGCGGCTTTCTGTGCGTTCCAGCGCCGCACGAGCGATCAACCAAGCCGTAGTGACCCACCGAGTGGCGAGGCCGCGGGCTGCTTTGCCTAATTCTGTCAACCGCGCCGTCGCTGCGGTCAATCCATCAGCCCAACGCACCACGCCTACCAGTTCGCCCATCGTTTGCTGAATCTGCCGCAGCATTTGCCAATCGCTGTAGCCGCTAGGCGGCACGGGCATGCTATCGGGCAATGCAGGCAGCGGTGCATGCAGCCACTCATCCACCGCGTGGGCGACGCGGTAGCCGAACACCAACCCTTCCGTCAGCGAATTGCTCGCCAACCGGTTGGCGCCGTGCACACCGGTGCAAGCGCATTCGCCGATGGCGTAAAGGCGCGGGATGTTGGTGCGCCCCCACAAATCGGTGCGGATTCCGCCCATGTGATAGTGGGCGGCGGGAGCGACAGGGACCGGCTCGCGCCCGAGGCGAAACCCGCGTGCCAAGCAGGCGTGATAGATGTTCGGAAACCGCTCCCGCACGAACTCTTCGCCTTTGTGGGTGATGTCCAGCCACACATACGGCATGCCTGTTTCCTGCATTTCCATGAAAATGGCACGCGCCACGATGTCGCGCGGTGCCAGTTCGGCGCGCGGATGGTAACGGGGCATGAACCGCTCCCCTTTGGCGTTACGCAGCAGCGCCCCTTCACCCCGCAGCGCTTCGGAAATCAGCGGACGGGGCACTTCCCCGACCGCCAGCGCGGTCGGGTGAAACTGCACGAACTCCATGTCTGCTACACGCGCACCGACCTCAAACGCCAGTGCGACACCGTCCCCGGTCGCCCCCTGCGGGTTGGTCGTGACAGCGAACAGTTGCCCGCAGCCGCCAGTCGCCAGCACACACGCCTTTGCCCGCCACAGTTCCACCGTGCCGTCCCGCAGCACGAACGCACCGGCCCACGCTCCGTCGCGCACGAGCAGTTGCAGGGCGGTCGCCCGCTCGTAGAGCCGCACGCCACGCTGCTCTACGGCGCGGGGGAGCGTCTCCATCACAGCCCGTCCGGTCGCGTCCCCGTAAGCGTGAGCGATGCGCTCCACGGAATGCGCCCCTTCAATCGTCAGCACCAATTGACCGTCATCGGTATCAAAAGGCACACCGATGTGCCAGAGTGCCATCACCTGCTTAGGGGCTTCCGTCACCAGAGTCCACACCGCATCTTCATCGCACAACCCAGCGCCGGCGGCGACGGTATCAGCGAAGTGTTTTTCGGGAGCGTCCGAAGGCGCCAACGCTGCCGCCATCCCCCCTTGTGCCCAGAAGGTGCTGGCTTCCGCGAAACTCCCTTTGTTCAAGACGACGACGGACGCTTTCGGCGCCGTATGGTAAGCACACCATAGCCCTGCGATGCCCCCACCCAAAATCAGCACATCGCAACACCGCTCTATCACCGATTGCATAGCCATCAGCCTCCTCAATTGAGCGCCTCGGCGAGCGCCTCTTTTACCGCACCGCTATCAAAAAGCGCACCGAACAGTCGCCGTCGCATGAACGCCTTCCCCTCAGCGCCCATACCCGACAAAGGTGCCACGAGGTGGTGAATCACTGCCAGTCATTTTTCAGCAACACCCGCACTTGTTGGCGCCGCCGACCGACAAGCGCTTGCAAAGCCTTTGAGTCGGCGCTCGCGACGCGTTGCGCAACTTGGGCACGCCGTGCCGTGCTCAACTCCGCCGCACCGTTTGTGCTGTCCGTCTTTTGGACCGCAGTGTGAGAGGTGGGCAAAGTTTCGGAAGGGTAGTGAGGGTGATGGCTTTCGTTGCGTTCGGCAGCGTTGCCAACCGTTCCAAGCGGCGTTGTAGCGTCACCGCGAGATTGCCCATGCCGCTCTCAACGGCGCAAGTGTTGTCCCAGCCGCTGCGCAACCATTGCCCGCAACTGGCAGGCGTTTTGAACGGCGAAAGCGTCGGCATCGTTGTTGAAATAGGCAAAGACGGTCAAGCCGGCTCGGTGCCACGCGGCGATGCGTTCCGCCCACCATACCAGTTCGTCGTCGGGAAAGCATCCCGCATAGACCCCGTCCCATCCGTGAAACCGCAAGTAAACGAAGGGCGCAGTCACGATGTCCGCCAGCGCTTTTGGAAAGGGCGGGGCGATGGGAACGCAATGGGCGACGCCCCACCGTTCCAGCACCCGACGCACTGCGTCTTCGTGCCACCACGACGGGTGCCGAAACTCAACGGCGTAAAAGCAATGGCGGGACAACTGCCGCAAAAAGTGCGCCAGCCGGTCGGCGTCGGCTTTTAAATGAGGCGGCAGTTGCCACAACACCACCGCTAACTTTGTCCCCAACCCTTCAACGGCGGCGAAGAACCGCTGCAACGCCTCGCCGACATCCCGCAACTTCTTTAGGTGTGTGATGAACCGATGTCCTTTGACGGCGAAAGAGAAACCGTCGGGCGTCTGCTGCGCCCAGCGGCGAAAGGAGGCGTAGGACGGCAAGCGATAAAATGAGTTGTTAACCTCCACCGTGTCAAAGTGGTGGGCGTAAAAAGACAACCATTTCGCCGGCTTCAAAGAGGCAGGGTAGAAACGATGCCGCCAGTGCGGATAGACCCAGCCAGAAGTGCCGATTCGCACCGTCGCCCGCTCTATCGCACCCTTCGTTCCCATAGCACCTCACGCGGCGGCGAATATACGGCGCAAATAGGCAAGGCTTTCGTGAGCGATGCGTTCGGCGCCGGGCGAAAAATCAAACACTTCCACGCTAACATAGCCGTCGTATCCGATTTCCCGCAGTGCCCGCGCCAGCGGCGTCAAGTCTGTGTCGCCCATGCCAGGACCGAGCCGGTTGGCGTCGTTGGCGTGGACATGGCGCAAGTAGGGTGCCGCCTTGCGGACGGCGTCGTCCAGCGCCAAACCTTGCGCCACCGCACTTTTGACATCCACCATCGTTTGCAGGCAGGGGTGCCCAAATTCCTGCACGAACCGGATGGCTTCTTCTAGCGTCGGGATGAAGTCCGTCTCGCCGGGCAAGGCTTCAATGCACAGCGTGACGCCGTGCCGTTCCGCCAGCGGCATCAAGGGCGCGAAAAACCGTTTCGCCCGTTCCCACGCCGCCGCGTAAGTGTCGCCGGGCACCAACGCCCGTTGTTTGGGCGACCCGACGACCATGATGCGTCCGCCCAAATCGGCACACAAGTTAATGAGTTCCCGAAAGTAGTCCTGCGTGCGGTGTCGCACCGCATCGTCGGGCGTCGTCAGGTGCAAGCCGGGCGGCGACACCAAAAGCCAATGTAGCCCGACGATCCCCAGCCCCAACGACTCTGCCAACCGCCGGACACGCCGGCGCTCCTCAGCGGTGACCAATTCCGCTCGTTCCGCCAGCGTGAAGGGTGCAATCTCCACACCGTCGTAGCCGACCTCGCGAATGAAAGCGAAGGCGTCGTCCACCCGCCATCCTTGAAAAACCTCGTTGCAAATTGCAAAGCGAACAGGCATCGGGCACCACCCCTTGTTCGGGCTCAAACACCTTCAAAAAGCCGATGGACAGGCAAATGCGGAACAACACCTTTACCAACCGCTTCCCTGTCCCTCTAATCCGCCGTCTTCTTCGCAAGGTTGACCCGCCACGGGTCGTAGCGCTCCAAGTCAGCGGGCTCACCTTCCACATCCTCATTGCCGTTTACCCCGCTTGTTCGCTGTTTCTTCGTGTCCGTTGTGGCGCCTTGTCCGTACGGCGCACAAAGCGCAAGCGGGTCTCCGATGACGCCCCTTTATCGTCCAGCCAACGACGGAAAAGTATAGTCGCTTCGTCAGCGGTCAAATAGCGCCCCTCCAATATACCGCACAACTCCTCCAAGTCGGCGTCAACGACCGCAAACGGTGAGAGAGCTTTTTGAATCAAGCCTTGCGCAGCGACGACAGTTTGCCACTCCGCTATCGGGCTTTGCAGGGTCAACGCTCCCACGCGCTCCAACAATGCCCGTTCTGCGCCTGTCGTCGCTTCCGCGTAGCGGCGTAGTCGCTGCCTTTGTGGCTCATCGCACAGCCACGCTTGCAACTTCCGTAACGCCTCAACGACCGCGTTCTCAACGGCGTCCACATCCTCACGCACTGTTTCACCCAACGCCAACCCGCACCGCGCGCAAACGGGTTGACGCAACAGGTGCGGGCGCAAAGTTAACGCCGTCTCAGCGCATTGTTTCGCCAACGCTTGTTGCAACTGGCGCAACGCATTACGCCCATCTTCAGGCGCATCGGGCAAAGCACTGAGCGCTGCCAGCAACCGCACCGCCTCGCTTTGCTGCAACTGGCGAAGGCGTTGGAACGCTTCACCGTTGTGCACTCGTTCGTGGTGGGCAAGGTAGGCGGAAGCGTAGGCGTCAAGGAAGCGGCGGAACTCGGCGGTGAAAGAGGCTGATGCACCGACAAGTTCGTCGCCACCTCGCAACTGCGCCATCAGCGATGAGCGCGACCGTGCCAACTCTTCGCGTAGCCCTTTCGGCGGCATCGCGTTCAAGTAACGCCATGCGGAAAGCAATTGTGCCGACGATGCGAAAAATGTTGCCGTCGCTTCAAAGGCGTCTCGCCACTCTTGCAATACTGCAGCATCAAGGTTGCGTTCCATAGCCCACGCTGCCAACTGGCGCAACCCATCGGCAGCGTTCAACGGTTGCAGTATCACCTTCGTCAATTCAGCGCACAGGTGAAGCGTTTCAACCGTTCGTTGCCATTGCCGCTCGGTTTGCGTCAACTCCCGCATCCATTGGGACAACCGTGCGCTGACATCTTGGGTCGTTAACTTCCACGCATTAGCGCGCTCCCGCAACTGCGTCCAAACTCGCTGCTGGTTTTCGGGCGTTAAAGTGTCGGGCACGCCTTCAAGCAGCGCTGTAAGCAAAGGGCGCACCTTTCGCCATGCGTCATCGTCCAAAACTTGCGCCGGACGCAACAAAGCGACGGAGCGCGCCAGCGGGACAGTGATCGCTTCAGGTTGCATCGCTTCTTTGTTGCGGTCAAAGGCGAGCAACCGACCTGACCGCAGCAATGCAGCGATGAGCAATTGCGTCAGTTCAGGTGTCAAACCCAATTCGCTTTTTGCCATTTCCGCTTCCACTTGCCGATACGGTGCGCCGCTGCCGACAGTGTGCAACACGGCGTCGGTCAATGGGGACGGCGGCGTTGCGACTTGCAACGATGAAGTTGCGGGTGCCTCAGCGGGCACCACGGCAACGATGCCCAACGGCATCGCGACGAGTTCCAGCCAGCGTCGGGCGTTGATGTCTAATGCCGCTGCGGGTAGCCCCTTCAAAATCAGCCGCGTTAATGCGTTGTAAGTTTGCGCGCTGGCTTCCTTGCGGGGGGCGATGGCGGGAAAGTGCGGGAAAACTTGGGGGAGCAACCGCTCCGCTGCGTTCCGAATCAACGCATCAAAACCGGCGGACTCCGACCCTATTGATCTGCCCATCTCCAAACCCGCCGCGCCCGTCAGCAAACTCACCAAAACGCCATCGCTGTAAAGGCGCTGCATCAACCGCTGTGTCTCCCACTGTCGTGCAGGCAACATCTCCCGAACGCGTTCCAACACTTTCATGCCCAACTCGCTTTCTGCCAGCGACAAATCCTGCGCCAGCAACCAGACGGCAGCGTTCTCTTTCCAGCGCCGCAGTTCTGCGTCCTTTAGCGCGCGGGGCAGCAACGCCGCGACGGCATGGGCGAAACGGTTCTCTGGCTCGGCAGGAACCTCGCCCGCCCGAGTGAGTTGCGATAGCAATTGGGAGAAATGTTTCCGCTGTTCCTCAACGGCGACGGGAACGCCGACGAACAGGTGCAGGCATTCGTCCGTGTGCGGGGAAGCCAAGTTGGCGACGGCTTGGTGCAATTGGGGTGCGGTGACGCGGCGCAAATCGGTGACCGTGATCAACACGCGCCGTTGTGTGCGCAGCCAGTGGACGGTCAGCGTGCGGGGTTCAAAGAGCGTCGGCGGTGCCCATTCGTCGCTGCGACATTCCCACGCAAACCGCACCAAACGCGGGTCCTCATCGGCAAGGGCTTGCATCGTTTCGTTCAACCGACGGTGCAACGCGTCGGTGACGGTGATTTGTGGGTCAAGCCGATAAGTGTCGTCGGGCGAACCCGTGCGCCGCACGGCGTCCACGAAATTGGCGTCTGTGCGCAACCGCTCCAATTGCGCCCAAATTGCGTCGGCGTCCTGCATCAACGCCTCTGCGACCGTTTGCGCCGACGGTTCTTCGCCACCGACCTGAAACGCCAGCAGCGTTTTGACCATGCGTTCAACCTTGCCCTGCGCCTCGTGCCTCTCGTCCCACCGTCGGAAATACAGCAACACTTGCTGCGCAAAAGGACGCAACTGTGGATGCGCGTGCAAGTCCGGTTCAAAGTGGTCAATGAGCGCATCGGGTGTGATGAGCGCCTGCCATTCGGCATCTTGTCGTTGACGCACCGCCCATTGCACGAAAGTCACGACACTGCGGGTGCGGGAGAAAAACGCGCCGATGCTGCGTTCAAGGCAACGAAGGGTCAGCGGGTGAAACGGGTAGCAAGCGAAAAGGTGTTCGGCACTGAACCGTTGTGCCCACGCCGATCGGCGATACAGGTCGCTCAGGCGTTGACGCAGCGTGACCTCGTTGCGTTTGCGCAGCAAGACTTGGTTAATGAGCGGTAAAGCGTGGGCAAGGCTGAGCACCCAAGTGTGCTGGAAGCGGTCTCTCACTTGAGTCAAAGCGTATGGTTCAATGCGCTGCAAATCTTCCGCACCCCGTTGCAGAGCGCCGACGAGCAGCAATGGGATGCGACGGGTTGCTTGCGCCAGAAATTGCAAAAACGACGCATCGCGGTGCAAACCCTCGCCGCTTTTGGCGTTCAAAAACATCGCCAGTTCGTCCAGCAACACCACGATGCCCGCAAACCCGTTGGCGTGAACCGTTTGCCAAACAGTGTGCAGCCATTCGCCCCGTGCCGCCGTTTCGGTCGGCAAGGCAAAGCCTTTGCGTTGCGCTTCGGCAGCCAATTCGTTGGCGACAATCGTTTCCAGCGCAAAAGCCGTCGGGTCAAATTCGTCAAGGCTAATGTAAGCGACGAAAGCGCGACGGTCGGCAAGCGGTTGGAGTAAAGGTGCCCAAGCCGGATTACGCTGCGTGAAGCGGCAGCGGGCATCGGGAAACTCGGCGAGCAAACCGAGCATCGCCAGTAGGTGGGATTTTCCCGTGCCGTAAACGCCGCTGAGCAAAAACGCCCCGCCGGTCAGCAACGCCGAAAGCAACCCGTGCGCTGCTGCTGCGTTGGCGCCTTCCACGACGAGATAACTGTCAACAAGGGGAGCGAGTTCGGCGGGAAGCCTTTGGGAGCGGGGCGCAGCGCGCACCGACGCCAGTTGCACGACGGGGTTGACATCCACGACTTCCACAAAATCGCCTATCCGCTCCATCGTTCACCGCCTCGCACCTCACAAGTAATTGTTACTGTAACGGTGCCATAGCCGCGCGAACCATACTGTCGGATAGGTGATCACTGCCATCCCTTCAGCCAACGGCAACGGTTTGTTCAGCACCGAGGCGTTGCCTTTGGCGACGGCTTTGATTGTCCATTGATGCCCACACTTGACCCCTTGTCGGACACGACCTGTTTCGTTCCAAATTTGTGGGCGTATTTCACATGCGCCCCGACGGTGTGCCGCAGCGTTCAAGGAAGTTGCAGAGCAGGTCTTTGCCGACAGCGGTCAGGATGGATTCGGGGTGAAACTGGACGCCTTCAAGGGCGACGGCGGGTGGAAAGTCTTTATGACGCACACCCATGATTTCGCCGTCGTCTTCACTGACGGCGGTGATTTCCAAGCAGGCGGGCAAACTGGCGCGTTCAATGACTAGCGAGTGGTAGCGGGTCGCTTCAAAGGGGTTGGGTAAATCGGTGAAGATGGTTTTACCGTCATGGCGGATGAGCGAAGTTTTGCCGTGCATCAGGCGCTTGGCACGGACGATGCGCCCGCCAAAGGCTTGCCCGATGGCTTGATGCCCCAAGCAAACGCCCAAAATGGGGAGTCTGCCCGCGTACCTGCGAATGACTTCAACGGAAATACCTGCTTCGTTTGGCGTGCACGGACCAGGCGAAATGACAAGGTGCGTCGGTGCCAGTTCGGCGATGCGCTCCGGGGCGACGGCGTCGTTGCGAAAGACCAACACTTCCGCCCCAAGTTCACCGAGGTATTGGACGAGGTTGTAGGTGAAACTGTCGTAGTTGTCAATGACGACGACACGCCACATGGATGGCATCACCGCCAGAAAAGTTTGGCGCATAAACGCGCGGCGTCACCGAACGCCGCCCATGTCCCAGCGCAACCGTTCGTCGCGGCTCATCGGTAGCGGTCCGATGACGGCATTTTGCGGGGTAACGAATGCCATTTGTCCTTTGCGGACAGTGGTGGTGAAATTGCCGACGGTGACGAAGACGCTCCCTTCGTCCACTGAGATGAGGATATGTCGGTCCCTTCTCACAGCGACACTGAAAAAGGCATCGGGGGAACCGACGAGTTGGGCGGCGCCGCATTGAACGGGCAACGGGTAGCGCCGTTCACCCGGCGGCGGTGGGGGCGTGCCGATCCACACGCGCCCCTGCCCAACTTGCAGCACCCGATGGGGCGACAACCTCACCTGCCCACCGCTTTCCACTTTCACCAACGCTTTGTAAGGCAACCATTGCACCACGACGACGCCGTTGGGCACCACCCGTAGCGTTTCGCCGGTGTGCACAACGGCGTCCGTTCGCAGCGGGCGGGAAGCGGCGTCGGCAAGAACTTCGCCTTGCCCTTGCAGGCGCACGACTTTCAAAGCGAACTCGCCGCTCACCTGCGCGCTTGCTGCCGCCCAACTTGCCAACGCCCCAAGCAGGACCCATCGCTGCCACCCACGCATTTCGCCCCACTCCTTCAGCGCTTTCGTCGCGGGATACAAAGGGGTGTCACCTGTTGACGCCCCTGCGGGGCTGTTCGCCAGCGTGCACGGGCAACAGTTCGTCGGTTTCAAACAGGTGTTTGCTCAGGCGTAAATGTTCGGGGATGGGGATGGGATACTTGCCGTCAAAGCAGGCGCGGCAAAACCGATCGGCGTCGCCGCCGACGGCTTTCAGCAGCCCTTCCAAACTCAAGTAGCCCAAACTGTCGGCACCGATGTAGCGGCGAATTTCCTCTTCGTCCAGTTGCGCCGCGATCAGTTCGCTGCGGGCACAAGTGTCAATGCCGTAAAAGCAGGGGAACCGGTAAGGCGGCGAACTGACCCGCACATGGATTTCTTTGGCGCCCGCTTCCCGCAGCATCGCCACGATGGCGCGGGTCGTCGTGCCTCGCACGATGCTGTCTTCCACAACGACGACCCGTTTGCCTTCCAACACTTCGCGGATGGGTGTGAGTTTAATGCGCACCCCCAGTTCGCGTTGCCGTTGGCTCGGTTGGATGAAAGTCCGATGGATGTAGCGGTTTTTGATGAAGCCTTCTGCGTAAGGGATGCCTGACGCTTCGGCGTAACCGATAGCGGCGGGGATCCCCGTGTCAGGGACAGGGATCACGATGTCGGCATCTGCGGGATGTTCTTGGGCGAGGATTTGCCCCATGCGCCGCCGCGCCATGTGGACATTGTGCTGGTAAAGGTGGCTGTCAGGGCGCGCCAAGTAAACGAACTCAAACAGGCACAACGCCGGGCAAATTTCGTCTGTCCATCGGACGATGTGCAAGCCTTTGTCGTCCACGACGACCAATTCGCCTGGCTCCACATCGCGGACATAAACGGCGCCGACAGGGTTGAGGGCGCAAGTTTCCGAGGCAATGACCCAGTGGGAGCCGTTGAGTTTGCCGACGACCAACGGGCGGACGCCATAAGGGTCGCGAACGGCAAACAGTTGCGTCGGCGTCATCAAGACCAACGAAAACGCCCCGCGTAACTGCCGAACGGCTGCCATCAGTGCCCGCTCAAAATCCAGTTCGTCCAGACTGGCGACGAGTTTGGCGATGATTTCGCTGTCGCTGGTGCCATCAAAACGAAACCCCAACCGTTCCAAACCACGGCGCAGTTCCAGGGCGTTGACCAAATTGCCGTTGTGCCCCAAAGCGAAAGGCATGCCCCGATGATATTCCAACAGCGGTTGGGCGTTGGCAAGGTTGGAAGCGCCTGTCGTGGAGTAGCGGGTATGCCCGATGGCGATGTGTCCTTGCATGCCTGACAGCGTTTCTTCGTCAAAAACTTGCGAGACCAACCCCATGCGCTTGTGGACTTTAACGGTGCGCCCGTCGGCGACGGCGATGCCTGCGCTCTCTTGCCCGCGATGCTGCAGCGCAAACAAGCCGAAGTAAGCGATGCGGGCGACATCGTCGCCGGGCGCGTAAACGCCGAACACGCCGCACTCTTCAGGCAACCCTTCGCTCAAGATGGCGTAACCCGTTTGGGCGCTCATGACCATGCGCCTCCGCACACAAAAATGTAGCACTTGCCGCCACAAAGGCACGGCGTGCGGTTGCCCTTCACGGGCTCTGCACGGCGACCCCGACGACTTCGGGCGGGCAAAAGAACCGCAGGGGCAACCGCGTCGTGCCGACGCCGCAGGTCGTGATGAGCACTGTCCCGTTGGGCAATGGGTGGCAACCCCACGCGTAGCGGCGTGGGATGCGTCGGGCGCGGATGTAGAGGGCGCCGATAAACGGCAGCCGAATTTGCCCACCATGGGTGTGCCCGCACAAAATCAAGTCCGCTTTGAGCGCCGCTGGCTGGACGATGATGTCGGGCGAATGGGTGAGGAGCACGCAAAAAGCGTCATCGGGCACGGACGCCAACGCTTTGGCGGCGTCAGCACGGTGACGGTGAGGGTCGTCGGTACCCGCAACCCAAACGCCGTCGCCAAACGGCACGGCTTCGTTGCGCAGCCAATACCCGCCGCATCGGCGGAGCAGCGTTGCTAATGTTTCGGTCAGCGCGTTCGCCGCTTCGGCGTTGCCTTCCACCGCGTAAACGGGGGCGATAGCGGTCAGGGCGCGAAAAAACTCCTGCACAGCCGGCAACGCCCGCCGCCACGCCGTCACATCACCCGTCAGGGCGATGCAATGGGGACGCCACTGGGCGATAAGCGCGACCGCTCTGCGCTCTTTGTAGCCAAAGCGGCTCAGGTGCAAATCGCTGAGGTGGGCGATACGCAGCGGGTTGCGCGTTGCGGGCACTTTGGCGTTGGCGATCGTGTAACGCTGCAAGCGCACCTGAAAACTCTCCCAAACGCCGTAACCCAACAACGCGCCTGCGGTGAATGCCATTAGCCATTCTGGGGTCATATCGTCACCGTCCTGTCACCGAACGCGTTCCACGCACGCTGCCGAAGTCTGCCACAAAATTTGCGTGGCAACAAACTCGGCATGGAGGGGGACATCAATGGTCATCACCGTCGTGGACAACTACCCGAAAATTTCGGAAACCGACCAGCGGTTGCGCCGTGCCATCGCCGCATGGGAAGATGGCAAACTCGGCGACGATGAACTGGAACGGGTTTACGACGAAGTGACGGAAGGCGTCATCCGCGAGCAGATTGAAGCGGGCGTTGAGTTGGTGACGGACGGGCAAGTCCGATGGGACGATGCCCTCAGTTACCTGGCACGCAAACTGGACGGGACGCAACGGGGCGGGTTGTTGCGCTGGTTTGACAACAACTTTTATTTTCGCCAACCCGTCATCGTCGGCAAGTTGCGGCGCAAAGAGCCGTTGGTCGTGCGGGACTTTGAGAAAGCCCGCCAGTGGGCAAACGGGGTGCCCGTTAAGCCTGTCCTGACAGGACCGTACACTTTCGCTAAACTCAGCCTGAACGAGCACTATAAGTATTTCGCCGACTTGCTCTTTGATGTCGCCGCCATTTGGAACGAGGAAGCGAAAGCGCTGCAAGCGGCAGGCGCCCCGCTCATCCAGTTGAGCGAACCCGCGATTTTGTTCCACCCCGAAGACGCATCGTTGTGGGCGGACGCTATCCGCCGAGTCGTGGACGGCGTGAGCGTACCTTTCGCCCTCTACACCTTTTTCGCTGATGCCAGCAAGGTGTGGGACGCGCTGATGGCGTTGCCCGTTCACATCGTCGGGCTGGACTTTTGCAGCGGCGAGGACAACCGCAATGCGGAGTTGGTGCAGGTAGGTTTCCCACCTGACAAAGTGTTGGGCTACGGCATCGTGGACGCGCGCAACATCAAACCTGAGCCTGTCAGCGAATTGGCGCAGCGGATTGAATGGGTCGTCACCGTCGTCGGCGCCGACCGTTTACATGTCAACCCCAACTGCGGTTTGGAGTTTCTGCCCCGCACCGATGCGCGGCGCAAGTTGGAAACGCTGTCCGCCGCCGTCCGCTTGGTCCGGGGCAAATGAAAACAGGAGGTGCCTCTTGCGTTGCGTTATCGCGTGCTCATCGCGGACCCGCTGGAGGAAACAGGCATCGCGTTGCTGCGGGAAATTGCCGAGGTAGAGGTGCGCCCAAAACTCAGCGAGGACGAACTTTGTCAGCATATCGGCGATTACGATGCGCTCATCGTCCGCAGCGGGACGAGGGTGACCCGCCGCGTCATTGAGCACGGAAGGCGCTTGAAAGTTATCGGGCGTGCGGGCATCGGTGTGGACAACATTGATGTGGACGCCGCGACGGAACGCGGCATTTTCGTCGTCAACGCACCGTCAGCGGTGACGACGGCGACAGCGGAACATACCTTCGCGTTATTGTTGGCGCTGTTGCGCAAAATCCCGCAAGCGTGGCAATCGGTGCGGGAAGGCAAATGGGAGCGGACGAAATTCGTCGGGACACAATTGCAGGGCAAGACGATGGGCATCATCGGGCTGGGGCGCATCGGCACGCAGGTCGCCCGCTACGCCAAAGCCTTCGGGATGCGCGTGTTAGGCTGTGACCCGTTCATTACACAAGAGCGGGCGCGCCAGTTGGGTATTGAGTTGCGGGAGTTGGACGAGTTGCTGCGCGATGCCGATATCGTCTCGGTGCATGTGCCTTTGACCAAAGAGACGCGCCATCTGGTGAACGCCCGCACGCTGGCGTTGATGAAGCCGACGGCGGTTTTGATCAATACGGCGCGGGGCGGCATCGTGGACGAAGCGGCGCTCTACGAGGCGTTGGTCAATGGACGGCTGGCAGGCGCGGCGTTGGATGTGTTGGAACATGAGCCGCCCAAAGAGGGAACGGTCAGTGCCCGACTGGTGCAGTTGCCCCATGTCGTCGTGACGCCCCATTTGGGGGCGTCGGCGAAGGAAGCCCAAGAGGAAGCGGCAATGGAAGTTGCCAAGCAAGTCCTCGCCGTGCTGCGGGGCGATTTCCCGACGACTGCCGTCAATTTGCCCGCCATCCCACCCGATGTCCTGCAAGCGTTGCGCCCCTTCATGCACCTCGCCGACCGCATGGGACGCTTCCTCAGCCAGTTCTGTCAAGGGCGGGTGGAAGAGGTGCGGCTTAACTTTGCGGGTCAAATTGCCGAAACGGAAACCGAGCCGCTAACGCGGGCTTTTTTGAAGGGCTTAATGGAGATGCGTTTGCCCGAAACGGTCAACTTCGTCAACGCCCCCGCCTTGGCGCGCGGGCGGGGCATTCGGGTCATAGAGGAGCGCCAATTGCAGCCGACTGATTATGCCTCGCTCATCACGGCGACAGTGCGCACCAATGTGGAAGAGGGGTCAGTGGCGGGGACGGTTTTTCAAGGCGTCGGACCGCGCCTCGTGCAAATCAACGGCTACCGTGTGGATGTCGCGCCCGAAGGGCACGCCATCGTCGTGGAGCAGGTTGACCGCCCCGGCATCATCGGACGAGTCGGGACGCTGTTGGGGCAAAACAACATCAACATCGCTTTCATGCAGGTCGGGCGCAAGGAACTGGGCGGTCACGCCATCATGGTCATCATGGTGGACACGCCCGCTCCGCCCGAACTGCTGGCGCAGCTGCGCACAGCACATGACGCCATCGTGGACGCACGGCAGGTGGATTTCGGTCCACCGCTGCCCGCACCGAAGTAGCGGCACGATGTCCCGCACGAAGGCAACAGGGTTTGCTCGGAGGGCGGCTCTCTGAGCCGCCGAAGAAAGACGGCGCATCGGGAGATGCGCCCTCCGAGGCACTGTTGAAAGTTCGTTCGGAGGGCGGCTCTCCTGAGCCGCCGAAGAAAGGCGACGCGTCAGAAGACGCGCCCGCCGAGTTGCTGAAGGTTCGTTCGGAGGGCGGCTCTCTGAGCCGCCGCAAGACGGCGCATCGGGAGATGCGCCCTCCGAGGCGCTGTTGAAAGTTCGTTCGGAGGGCGGCTCTCCTGAGCCGCCGAAGAAAGGCGACGCGTCAGAAGACGCGCCCGCCGAGTTGCTGAAGGTTCGTTCGGAGGGCGGCTCTCTGAGCCGCCGCAAAACGGCGCATCGGGAGATGCGCCCTCCGATTGGGCTCTTTGACCGACGGTGAGGGCAGATGCGACGCCAACGACCCCTGATGTTGCTGAGCAACGACGACGGTGTGCACGCCGAAGGGTTGCTCCACCTGAAGCGGGCAATGAAGGAAATCGGCGAGGTCGTCGTCATCGCGCCTGACCGCCCGCGCAGTTCGTGCAGCCACGCTATCACGCTCCACAAACCGTTGCGGGTGTTTGAGCGGCGCGATGTGGACGGCGATGTCGTTTACGCGTGCAACGGGATGCCTGCCGATTGCGTCGTGTTGGGCATCCGCGTTCTTTGTCCCCACCCGCCCGATTTGGTCATCGGGGGCATCAATGACGGTCCAAATGTCGGCAACGATGTGATTTACTCTGGCACGGTCGCCGTCGCCCGCGAGGCAGCGTTGAACGGAGTGAAAGCCTTCGCCATTTCTATCGGTGACTTCAACCACTTGCACTACGCGACCGCCGCGAAGGTCGCTCAATGGCTGGCGCGGCAGTTGCTGGAAACTGATTTACCTGACGGCGTGTTTTTAAACGCCAATGTGCCCAACCTGCCTCTTGAGCGGGTGAAGGGGCTGCGCATCACGCGGCGGGGCTGCAAGCGTTATGAGGGGGCGCCTGAACGGCGCTGCGACCCGCAAGGGCGCACCTACTTTTGGCGCGGTTCAGAGCGTCCCCTCTGCGAGACCGTCCCCGGCACCGATGTGACGGAACTCGCCAACGACTATGTGACCGTCACGCCTTTCCATACCGACACGACCGTCGCCCCGCTAGTGGAGGCGTTGAAGGCATGGGAGCGGTTGTTCCGGCTCCAATGACGGACGAATGGCGGCGCACCGTGCAGCAAAAGTTGCTGGCGTGGTTTGAGCGCCATCGGCGCGATTTGCCATGGCGGCGCACCCGCGACCCTTACGCCGTTTTGGTCAGCGAATTTTTGTTGCAGCAAACGACAGTGGAAGCGGCGCGTCGCTATTTTGAGCCCTTTTTGCGGCGCTTCCCGACCGTGCACGATTTGGCAGCGGCACCGTTGGACGAAGTGTTACGGCTGTGGGCGGGATTGGGTTACTACGCCCGCGCCCGCCATTTGCACGCAACGGCGCAACGCATCGTCCGCGAGTTTGGCGGTCAAGTGCCCGCTGATTTGAAAACGCTGCAAAAATTGCCAGGCATCGGGCGCTACACAGCAGGTGCTATCGCCAGCATCGCTTACGGCATCAAAGTGCCCGCCCTTGACACAAACGCCGTGCGGGTGTTGGCGCGGTTGCTAGGCTGGCAAGGTGACCCGAAAAGTGCGGCGTTTCAAAAGGCACTGAGGGACATCGCGTCAACGTTGCTGCCCGATGAAGCCCCCGGCGAGTTCAATCAAGCCGTGATGGATTTGGCGGCGCTGATTTGCGCGCCTGAGGCGCCCAAGTGCGGCGTTTGTCCGCTGCAAACGCTGTGCGCGGCGGCAGCGACAGGAACGCCAGAGCGCTTCCCTGCCCCATCTAAATCGCAAACGCTGACGGAGCGGCAAGAGGTGGCATGCGTGGTTTGGCGGGACGACCGCCTGCTGGTCGCCCAACGCGGCAAAGGGCAATGGTGGAACGGGCTGTGGGAATGCCCGCGCGGGGAACGGCACCGCGATGAACCCGTGCCCGCTGCCGCCCAGCGCATCGCCCGAGAGCGTGTGGGGCTTACCGTTGCGCCCGAGCAAGTGCTGACGACTTTGCAGCACACAGTTACTCGCTACCGCATCGTTTTAGCGGTGGTGCGGTGTCGCTATCTCGCTGGTGAAGTGCGCCCCAACGGTTACGCGGCGGCGCGCTGGGTGACGCTGGACGAGGCTGAACAACTGCCGTCTCCATCGCCCCAACGCGAGTTGTTGGAACGGCTGCGGCAAGAGCAAACGGGCGGACGACAAATGGCGTTGTTTTGACGCCGCAACACTTTTGCGCGCTTGCGCTGGAAAAAATGACGGACAGGTGAAAAAGCAATGGCGTGGCGCGTGCGGGCGCCGGGGCGATTGTGCCTGTTTGGCGAGCATCAGGATTATTTGGGGTTGCCTGTCATCGCCGTCGCCATCGACCTGTGCATCACGATGGACGCGGCAAAGCGCGACGACCGCTGCGTCCTCGTCCACATGCCCGACATCGGCGCGACAGAAACGCTGGACGCCGATGCGCCCATCGTTTACGAGCGCCCCCGTCAATACTTGCGGTCGGGGCTGAAAGTTGTTCGGGATTTGGGCTACCGCTTACCACACGGGTTAACCGTGACAGTGCGTGGCGACATTCCCATCAACGCGGGCACCGCCAGTTCGTCAGCATTTGTCGTCGCTTGGCTTAAACTTCTGCTGACCGTTTGCCGAGCCAAAGAAGCCGATGACCCCGAAACCTTGGCGCGATTGGGACATAAAGCCGAGGTTTTGGAGTTTGGTGAGCCCGGCGGGATGATGGACCACTTTGCCGCTTCGCTGGGCGGCTTGATCTGCGTGGACACGCGACCGCCCTTTAGCGCCGAACGGCTGCCCGCCCAACTGGACGGTTTCGTCTTAGGTGACACCTTGGAACGCAAGCAAACCTTAGAAGTTCTGCGACAGACGAAGGAGCAAGCGCTTCAAGCCTTTCGGCAAATCCAAAAACTCCATCCCGACTTTGACCTGCGTGAAACGGGAGCGGAGAAAGCGTTAGAGTATGCGGAAGAGTTAGACGAACCTTTCCGAACCAAAGCCGTCGCCCACATCTATGACCGTGAACTGTGCCGTGAAGCCTACAAGATGTTGTCGCGGGGAGAAGTTAATCCCGAACGGTTGGGCGAGATGCTAACGGAGCATCACCGATGGCTGCAAGCCTTGGGGGTATCCACGCCAAAGTTGGACGCTCTGGTGGATATTGCGTTAAAAGCGGGCGCTTTAGGGGCAAAGTTAAACGGCTCTGGCGGAGGCGGTTGCCTGTTCGCTTACGCGCCGGGCAAACAAAACGAAGTCGCCCAAGCCATTGAGCGGGCTGGCGGCAAGGCATTCATCGTTGCGGTAAGCGAAGGGGCAAAGGCGGAGTGGAAATGCGAGCAGGAAGGGGGTGCGACGCTATGGGGCGAAAGGGTGTGATTTTGGCGGCAGGCAAAGGGACGCGGTTGCGCCCCCTCACCGATAAAACACCCAAGCCGCTGATTGAAGTCGGCGGTCGCCCTTTCCTGGCGTATGTGCTGGAGCGCTTCCGCTTCGCAGGTTGCGACGAGGTGCTCCTCGTCATCGGGCATCTGGGCGAGCAAATTGTCCGCCGATGTGGCGAGCGGGCGTTCGGGATGCAATTGCGCTACGCGTGGCAGTTTGTCCCTGAAGGCACTGCCAAGGCGTTGCTGCTGGCGGAAGACTTCGTCGGCGATGAACCGTTTTTGATGAGTTGGGGCGACATCGTCGCCGCCCCTGAAAACTACACCGTTTTGTGGCAACGCTATGGGCAGGGCGATTGTGCCATGACGATGCTCGTCAACTGGATGGACGATGTGTCAGCAGGGGCGGATGTGACGCTGGACGGCGAACGGGTCACGGACATCGTGGAGAAGCCGTCGGGGAAAAAAGCGGGCTGGAATCAAGCGGGCATCTTTGTCCTCAGCCCGCGCATTTTCGCCTACTTGCGCCGGGTGCGCCCGTCCATGCGGGGCGAATACGAGTTCACCGATGCCGTGCGGTTGATGCTGCAGGCGGGCGAAAGGGTGATTGCGGTGCCCGTGCAAGGCTACCGTTACGAGTTGGGGACGCACGAACAGTTGCAAGCGTTGGAGCAAATTGCGGCACAATTGCGGTTGCCCAGCGAGTAGGGGATGGCACAACGCGCCCCGAAGTGAAAAGTGGCGCCCGTAACGCGGGCAAGGCGGGACAAAAACCGATGCGTTATCGCTGGTGGCAGCGCCGTTTAGTAGGGTTACCCGTTTTGACGGTGGGGTTGCTGTGCGCGTGGGGCATCGCCGCGATCGTCCGATCCGCCCGCCCAGCGCGGCAACGGGTGCCGCAGCGGGGCGAAGTGGTGTTTTTGCGGGAGCGCTGCTACGCCTGCCACACCATCAACGGTCAGGGCGTTGCGGCGCGGGGGGAGTGGGTGGAACTGACGCAGTTTCGCGACCGCTCTGTCGCCGAATTGGTCGCTTTCTTGCGGGACAAGCAGGGGCGCCCCAGCGGTGACCGTTCTATCATGCCGTCCTACGCCCATTTGCCGGACGACGACTTGTTAGCGTTAGCACAGTTCATCCGCCGTTTGACCCCGCGTTCAAAGATGCCGCCTATCTGGCAAGGCGAACCGAAACGCCCGGCGTGGCACCAACGGGAGGACTTCGTCCTGACGCATGGCAAGGATATGGAACGCGACCCCGATTTGTGCTGGCAATGTCACAAGCGATGGGACGGAAAAGATTTGGGGCTGCGGTTTTGTCAAGGATGCCACCAGACACGGCTGCCCAACTCGCACTTGCGCCCTGAGTGGCTCAAGGTCCATGTGACGCTGGCGCGGGACGAACGCGGATTGCCGCACAAGGGCGAGCCCTACTGGGTGCGCCGCCACCGCGTTTGCATGGCGTGCCATACTGACGCCATCAGCACGCCGCTGAGCTGCAACGGGTGCCACCATGCCCTGTGGCACCGCGATGAACGGGGCGATTTAGCCCGTTGGATCACGGTCACACACGGCGTTAAGTGGCACCGGTGGCGCCCCACTTGCGACCGCTGCCACACGGAACAACCGCAAGAGTGTGACAGTTGTCACGGCACGATCATGCCCCATCCATCAAACTGGTTGCGGCGCGCCCGTCATCAAGCAAGTGCCGTTGACGATGCCCACGAGCGGGACGGCGCCGCTAACCCGCATTTGTGCATGAAATGTCATGCGTTGCAGCGTGGCGACGACGGTGACGGTCGTGCGAAACGCGTGGTGTGCGACGATTGCCATTGGCGGCGACGAGAGGTCTGGCGGCGCATTTTCGGGACGCGTCCCGATGACCACACGGACGATTGGCGGCGACAGCACGCCGTCACGGCGCGTGGGCAAGAAGGACGCTGCCAATTGTGCCATCACGGACCGCAAGGGTTGGTCGGCACCGACAGTTGCTTTCACTGCCATCAGACCGAAATGCCCCACCCGCCCGATTGGACGCTGCGCCGTCACGGCTTCTTCACCCAACAGCGGGGCAAGCGCACCTGCTTTGCCATGTGCCATCAACCCGACCATTGCACTCGGTGCCACCTGCCCGAAGAGGTCGCTCAAATGCGGTAAATGTAACGTGGCGTTGGCTTGACAGCGCCGTCACAATAACGGGTATTTGCGGTTAGCGGAGCGATGCCGGCGTGGCGGTCGCAGTAGTATGGCAAGGAGCGTGAAGCGGTATGGGGCGCAAGGTGGCTTTGCTCTTTACTTTTTTGGTCGCGCTGTGGCACAGCGGCGTCGCCCAAGAGGTGGGGCGGTTGCGCGGGACAGTCAAAAACGCTAAGGGTCAACCGATTGCCCTTGAAGTCGTCACCGCAACGCACCTTGCCACTGGCAAGACGCTGCGCGCTCTGACCCAAAAGGACGGCAGTTACCTGTTTCCCCAAATGGCGCCTGGCGTTTGGCGGTTAGAGGTCAATGTGCGGGACTACTTTCGTGCCAAACGCGACGGCGTGTTGATTGTCGCGGGCAAAGAAGCCGTCGTGGATTTCGTGTTGTATCCGCTGGTGCAATTGCCTGTAGAACGCCCGTTGGGGCACGCTGGTCCCTCCCCGCTAACAGCGCCGACGCCGGAACAAGACTTTGCCCCTATCCCTGACCGATGGCGATTGGGCTTTCCTGGCATCCGCCGTTACTTTGACCGTCCTGGCGAAATCCCAGCGCTACGGGGTGCTCCCCGCAACCCTTATCGGCAAAATGTGCTCAAGGGCGATTACCCGCTGGTTGGGCAAGACTACTTCATCAACCTCACCTTTGCTTCGGAGACGCTGACGGATGTGCGACGGTTGCCGACCCCCAGTGCCGTCAGCGGGGCGCGGGCGGGCAATGCCCCCTTCTTCGGTCGGGGCGAGCAAGCCGCTTACGCCCAAACATGGCGGTTCGGTCTTGACCTTTACAAGGGCAACCCTGCTTATCGTCCTCGTGACTGGCTGTTTCGGGCGACGCCGGTCGTCAACATCAACTACGCAGCGACCCGCGAAAACAATGTCGTTGATGTGGATGTGCGGCGGGGCACGACCCGTTTTGACACGCATTTCAGCGTGGACGATTTGTTCGTGGAAAAACGTTTGGCGCGCGTCAGCCCTTACTACGACTTTGTCAGTCTGCGGATGGGCGTTCAAGGGTTCAACAGCGATTTTCGGGGCTTGCTGTTCGTGGGCAACGAACCGGGCATCCGCTTGTTCGGCAACTACAAAGCCAACCGCTACCAGTTCAACTTGGCGCTGTTTCCGATGCTGGAAAAGGACACCAACAGCGGGCTCAATCGTCTGTTTCGTTCCCGTCGCCAAACGGTCGCTCTGCTGAACCTGTATCGGCAGGATTTTTTGCGCAACGGGTTTGACAGCGTGTTTACCTTTGCCTACAACCGCGACCGCCCCGCTGTCGTCTACGACGACAACGGGTTTCTTGTCCGTCCGACGCCGATCGGGTTCGTCGTGCCCGTTCAGGGCATTCCGCAGTTGCAGAGTTTGCGGGTGTGGTATCTCGGTTGGGCGGGTAACGGACACATCGGGCGCTGGAATGTGTCCCACGCCATCTATTGGGCACGGGGCAGCGACGCCTTCAACCCCATCGCCGGCAGACGCATTGATGTCAACGCCCACCTTGTGGCGGCGGAGCTGTCTTACGACCGCGATTGGCGGCGCTACCGTGTCTCTTTCGTTTTCGCTTCGGGTGACGGTGACCCGACGGACAGTAAAGGGCGAGGTTTTGACGCCATTTCGGACAACCCCAACTTTGTCGGCGGACCATTCAGTTTTTGGGTCAGCCAAGGGCTGCGGCTGGCGGGAACCGGCGTCGGGTTAGTGCACCCGTTCAGTTTCCTGCCGACTTTGCGCTCCAGCAAAATTCAGGGGCACGCCAACTTCGTTAACCCTGGGCTGTTGCTGTTCAATGCCGGCATGGACATTGACTACACGCCCCGCACCCGCCTATTTTTCAACGCCAACTATTACCGTTTCCATCGCGTGCAACCGTTGGAGTTGGTGCTCTTTCAAGCCCCCATCCGCTACGACATCGGCTACGAGGTCAACTTCGGTGTCCGCTACCGTCCGCAACTGAACGACAACATCGTCCTCGTCGGCGGTATCGCTGTGTTTTTTCCTGGCGGCGGGTTTCGGGACATTTACGAGCGCCGTCAACCGCTTTTTTCGCTGTTCGGTGCCGTGACGCTGGCGTATTGAGTTTTGAACTTTGAGGTGGCACAACGCAAAGCAAAAAGGCGGTGGACCCTTCGGGGGGCGGCTCTCTTGAGCCGCCAAAAATCTGCGCACAATGCAAAGCAAAAAAGGCGGTGACCGCGATGCGCGAGTGGTATGGGCGACCGCTGACGGGCATGTTAGCGGCGGCGCTGCTGGCGATAATGCTGTGGACAAACGGCGCCCGATGGTGGGGGGCTTGGGTGGCGGCGCAGGGGCAACCGAACCGCCTTTCATTGCCCAGTCACGGCTGCGAAAGTTGCCATGTCGGCATTGAAAGCACGCACCAGACCGCCGAAGGCAAAACGGATAAAACACTCGGCATCAGTTGCGTGGATTGTCACGGCGGTGACGGCACCGTGATGCGCCCGGCGGGAACGCAGCCAGGCGACCCTGCCTACGAAGCCGCCAAACGCCGCGCCCATGTCGTCCCCAAGTTGCCTGAAGTGTGGCAAGGCAGCGGCATTCCCGAACGCCTTTATGTGACTTGGCTGCAGGAAGACCTGAACTTCATCCGCTTTGTCAACCCGACGGATTTGCGCGTCGTGGACATCGCTTGCGGCGAGTGTCACGGCGACATCGTGCGGGCGGTGCGCAAAAGCATGATGACGCATGGGGCGATGTTGTGGGGTGCTGTGCTTTACAACAACGGGGCGTTCCCGTTCAAAACGCCGCGTTTCGGTGAAAGTTACAACGAAGACGGTTTGCCCCAACGGTTGCAAACGGTGCCGCTGCCGACGGACGACGAGCAGCGCTTCAAAGGCGTTTTGCCTTTCCTTGACCCGTTGCCCCGCTGGGATATAGCGCAACCCAGTTCCACTTTTGTCCTGCGGGTGTTTGAACGGGGCGGCGAAGTCCGTTCGGATGTGGGCTTGCCCAATCGCTTTGAAGAGCCGGGCAAACCGATCGTCAAACTATCGCCACGCGGGTTGGGCACCTTTCTGCGCGTTGACCCCGTGTTCATCGGCTTGCACAAAACCCGCTTGTTAGACCCGATGCTCAGTTTGCCTGGCACCAACGACCATCCCGGCGATTACCGCAACAGCGGATGCGCTGCCTGCCACATGGTTTACGCCAACGACCGCGACCCAATGCATTCGGGCGTTTGGGCGCAATTTGGCAACAGCGGGCACAGTTTCAGCGCCGACGAAGCCTTGCGCGCGGCACAAAAGCGAGGCGAACGCGGTCATCCCATCCGTCACCAATTCACCAACGCCATCCCGTCCAGCCAATGTATCACCTGCCACATTCACCCTGGCACGCTCGTGATGAACACCTATCTCGGCTACATCTGGTGGGACAACGAGACGGACGGTGAATGGCTTTACCCCAAGCGCCAACGCTTTCCCGACCCCAAGCAGGAAGTGGAGAGTTTGTTGCGCAACCCGGATGCGACAGCGCTGCGGGGTCTGTGGTCCAACCTGTATCCCGACGAGGAAAATCACATGGGCATGAAGGCGGGACCGAACTTTTTGGAACGGTTGTGGGAACTCAACCCGAAACTGTCCAAAGTGCAATTCGCCGACTTTCACGGGCACGGTTGGGTTTTCCGTGCCGTTTTCAAGACCGACCGCAAAGGCAACTTGTTGGACGCCAACGACAACATCGTGCGTTGGGACGACCCTGACCGTTGGCGTAAAACTGTCCACTTGCGCGACATCCACTTGGAGAAAGGGATGCATTGCGTTGACTGCCACTTCAGCCAAGATGTTCACGGCAACGGCAAGTTGTATGGTGAAGTCCGCAACGCTGTTGAAATCGGTTGCACCGATTGTCACGGGACGCTGACCAAGCCCATCCGCCGATTGCGCGATTTGGTCACGACGGGACCGGCAGCTCCTGAACGCGGCACGCGGCTAGGCGTTCGGCGCACACCCTTCGGTGAAGAGCAGTTTTACTTCAAAGACGGCAAGTTGTTCCAGCGGTCAATGACCGTCAAAGGGTTGGAATGGGAAGTGCCCCAAGTCGCCGACACCGTTGACCCCAACTCCGATTGGGCAAAACGCAACCCCGAAAAGGCGCTGCTGTCGCGCTTGGCGAAAACCATCCAAGTGGACGGCAAGACTTGGGGCGAAGTCCCCAAGAGCGACGCCGATTGGTCAAAACTGGCGCACATCAGCAACGCCTTGCCGATAGATAAAGAACTGCAGGCGAAAACGGGGCGACGCGCCCTCCATTGTGTCGCTTGCCATTCGGCGTGGGTGCCTAACTGCTGGGGTTGCCACCTACCGATGAAAGCCAACTACCGCACCCGCAAGTTGCACTACGAAGGCGAAGAGTTGCGCAACTTCACCAGTTACAACTTCCAGACCATTCGCACCGACGCTTACATGTTGGGCGTGGACGGGACAGTGACGGGCAACCGCGTCGCACCCGTGCATTCGGCATGCGCTGTCGTCGTCAGTTCGCAAGACGCCAACCGCCAGTGGCTTTACTACCAACAGCAAACGGTCTCCGCTGAGGGGTTGAGCGGGACGGCGTTTTCCACGCGCATCCCGCACACCGTTCGGGCGAAAGAAACGAAAATGTGTGCCGACTGCCATGTCTCCGACCGTGACGACAACAACGCGTGGCTGGCACAACTCCTGCTGCTGGGCACGCAGTTCACCAACTTCATGGGGCGCTATGTGTTCGTCGGCGAAGGTGAACATGGCTTGGAAGCCGTTGCCATCGCCGAAATGTCTGAACCTGGCGCCATCTACGGCAGTTCCCTGCACGCGTTGGCGTATCCCGACAACTTCCGCAAGTTCGTCGCCAAAGGGCGCCGCTTAACCGAAGCCCATGAGCATCCCACCCCCGCTTACCACCTGCAGGCGCGAGGCGAATACTTGTATGTCGCTAAAGGGCATGAAGGCGTGGAGATTTTGGACATCGCCAACTTGCCCAATAAAGGCTTTTCGGAACGCATCGTTACCGCACCTGTCTCGCCCAAAGGGCAACGGCTGTTTGTCAAGACGAAAGATGCCCGCTATATTGGCGTCCCGACGACCCAAGCCGTTGACCCGACCCGCACCCGCTTGCCCGAAAACGAAGAGCAACCTGTTCATCTGCTTTACGGCTTTCTGTATGTCGCCGACGCGCAGGAAGGGTTGGTCGTCATCGGCAACCCATTGGACGACAAGGTGAACGGTCCGGGCATTTCCACTTTGCTGGACGGCAACCCGCTTAACAACTTCATCCGCCGCGCACCGTTGAAAGGTGGTGGCGCTGCTTTCAACCCCAACGGTGTGCTCAAAGGGGCGCGGTTTATAGAGTTCGTCGGCGTTTACGCCTATATCGTTTGCGACGCGGGCATCGCTGTCGTCAACTTGGACGACCCGTTAGCGCCCAAACTGGTGAGCGTCGTCGGCGAACCCTTTTTGCGCCAAGTGCAGGCATTGGATGTGCAATTCCGCTACGCCTTTGTCATTGACCGCGACGGGCTGAAGGTGTTGGACATCACCCATCCGGAACACCCCCAACCCGTCACCGGTGCGGTTGTGCCGATAGCCGATGCGCGGCGCATTTATGTCGCCCGCACTTACGCCTACATCGCGGCGGGCAAACAAGGGCTGGTCATCGTGGATGTGGAGCGCCCGCGTCACCCCCGGTTGGTGCACGCGTTCACGGCAGGCGGGCAGATCAACGACGCCTGCGATGTCCAGTTGGGCATGGTCAACAACAGCGTATTTGCCTTCATCGCGGACGGCAAGAATGGGTTGCGCATCGTGGAGTTGATGTCGCCCCGCCACACGCCAGGCATCTTCGGCTTTTCACCGGAACCGACGCCCCGCCTGATTGCGACCTACAAAACGCACGGTCGCGCGTTGGCGATCTCCAAAGGCATTGACCGCGACCGCGCCGTTGATGAGAGCGGCAACCAAATCGCCGTGTTTGGGCGACGGGGTGCGCGCCCGCTAAACAAGGCGGAGATGCAACGGCTTTACCTGCGCGACGGCAAGTTGTTCACCGTCCCGGATATCCGCAAAGCCAGCGATGTTTTTCGAGCCATCGCCGAAGGACGGTTGCGTCCGCCGAAGGAAACCCGGTTCGCCCGTCGGTAGACAAGGAACCAACGCAAAGGCAGCGACACCAGCGATGGTGCGATGGGCGCTTGTGACGGCGACCAACTTAGGAGTGATGCTGATGGCGGCATGGTGGCTGACAGCGGCACCGCAACAGCCGGCAGCACCCCGTTTGCGACTGCGGGCGCTCAAGTTCGTCGGGGACGGTCCGTGCTTTCAGTGCCATTACCGCTTCGCTGACGAATGGGCGAGGGTGAAAGGGCACAGCGACAAGATTTTGGCGATGACCATCGCTGAACCGTTGGCGAACATGCTGACGAATTTGTTGCGCGCTGCCCCGCCTTTTTCGCCGACATACCCGTTTGCACCGTCAATGCCCAGCAGTTGCGAAACTTGTCACGGACCGGGCAATTTGCATGTCGGTGGCGTGCGGGAAATGATTGTCCGCTGGCAACGCTTCGGCAGACCGCAAGATGCCTCTGCCCCGACGCGTTTGCACCGTGCCCGACAGGAAGCCATTTGCTTGCCTTGCCACACTGCTATCTTTGAGCGCCGCAAGGAAGATTGGCAACTCAGCCCGCACCGCCAGCCAGCGCCGAGCAAAAGTCGCTCGGTGAGCGCCCGCACTAAAACGCCGACCTGCACCGATTGCCACGAAGTCCACCATCCCCGCAAAATGCGCGCCGCCGATTTGATGCGGTTGCCGATGGAACGCAATTGCACGCAGGCAGGGTGCCACGACGACATCTTGCGTAAAAGTGCACCGAGCGTTCGGCTGCATCACCCGCTGCGTTACGAGACGGGCAAACATAAGGGCATGACGATTGTGGATTGGCGCAAAGAGGGCGCGTCCTACGAATGCGGCGTCTGCCACACGCCGCACGGCAACAAGGAACTGTGGCAGCTGCGGTCAACACCCGAAAAACCCAGCCGCCGTTATCTGCGGCTCTCTGCTGCCGAACAGCGGGAAGAGAACTTCGCCAGTGTGTGCGGCAACTGCCACACGGGTCAGCCCAACGAGCCGCGCGCCATCGGCTACGACCGCAAAGATCACGGCGATGTGGAACGCAAGGAGTGGACGCAATTGCACCAAACACCTGAGCGGTGGTCGTCGGCATGGGTGCGTCAACGGCGGCGCGGGTTGCGACGGGACGCTTATTGCGTGCTGTGTCACGGACCGAACTCGTGCGCGGGCGCGTGCCATCGGGCGGGCACACCGCCGCCGGGCTACCGCGCCCCCAACGGTTGGGGTTGGCAACCCGGTGGTATCTATGTGCACAAACCGCAGTCGTGACCTAAAGGAGGGATGTCGCATGACGGCGCGTTGGACAGCGGCGACGACGGCGTTGGCGGTCGCGTTTTTGGTGTGCGGGTTATGGCGAACACCCCCTGCCCGCAGCGTCATCCAGCAAAAATACTTG
This sequence comes from bacterium HR17, assembly GCA_002898575.1. NCBI lineage: Bacteria > Candidatus Fervidibacterota > Fervidibacteria > Fervidibacterales > Fervidibacteraceae > Fervidibacter > Candidatus Fervidibacter japonicus. Next base: position 11,523 of record BEHT01000024.1, on the reverse strand, counting down.
GGCGACTCCAAACAGTGCACCAAATGCCATCCCAACGACGGGCAAAAGCACCTGCCTTACTTCAACAGTTGGAAGGAAACGCTCCACGCCAAGCAGCAACCGAGAGACGACGAGCCCGTGACAATGATTTACCGCAAGGTCACGGGATTCACGCTTAAAGGCGACACTGCCGACTGGCTGGAGGATGGCGTCGGGTGTGAGAGTTGCCACGGACCCAACGCTGACCACGCCGCCACCAAGACGCGCGAGGACGCCCTCAAAACGACTTATGCGGGTAAGTTCGGGATTGAACCGAAAGGCAACGATTTAGCCCACAACCCTTTTCCACCCGATGAAATTGCCAAAGCCCAACAGGCGGCGATGATGTGCGGGCAGTGCCACGCCGTTTGGGTGAAGGACGGCAAGGAAGTGCCGCCTGCCGGTTTTGAAATTGCGCCGACAGGGCCGACCGATTTGCACAGCATCGCTCAATTGGGTAAAGCCAGCGACAGTTTGCGGACGCGGCAATATGGCGAGTGGTATGAGAGCCCCCACTACAAAAAGGGCGTTTGGTGCGCCACCTGCCATGACCCGCACGCCAAAAACCACCGCGTCCAGCTTCGCAAACCCGTCAACGAGTTATGCAGCACCTGCCACCAAAACGAGCGAGACATCGCCAAGCATGTCCAAGAGATGGCGCAAAAGCATATCCCCGATGTCAAAGTCAAAGTCACGCCCGATATGGAGTGTGTGCCCTGCCATATGCCCAACCATTCCCATCGCATGACCAACCAAGAGGCTGCTGACTACATGAAGGCGAACAAAGACAAACTCAGCCAATGAACGGGAGATGAAGGCAATGGGCAAAAGGGCGCTTGCGGTCGCAATTTTCATCGCTATCACCGGCGCGTCGTTCGGGTGCGGGGGCGGCGGGCATTTGACGACATCTGTGCCCAATTTCCCGTCTACGCTACCCCTCAACACCTCCCGCCTGACAGCTGCCGATGTCGCTCAAATCGTGGAGCGCGCCGCTCGCGCCGCCAACGACCCCACGATGGTCATCGCCGTCGTGGACCGCGCCGGGCGCGTGTTGGGGCTTTTTCGCAAAGCGGGCGCGCCCTTGACCTACACGACGACAGGCGGGCAAGTTTTTCCGACGACCGCTGTCGCCGTCGCATTAGCGCGGACGGCAGCGTTTTTCAGCCACGACCAGGCACCGCTGTCGTCGCGCACTGTCCGCTACATCAGCGGGCGCCACTTCCCACCGGGCATCCAAAACACACCGAACGCCGCCCTTTGGGGCATTGAGCATACCAATCGCGGCTTCGTGCAAGCGAATAACCCTGCCGGTTTAGTGCTGCCTGACTTTGCCGGCATGGCACCGCCTCCTCCATTGGTCGGTATCGTGACGGGTAAAGCAGACCCCGCAGACAGCGATGCGACGGCGGTCAACCCAGGCGGTGTGCCGATTTACAAAAACGGGCATTGTGTCGGCGGCATCGGTGTGACGGTGGGCAGCGCGGGTATCCCGTCAGCGGCGCCATCGCGCGCCGATTATGAGCGTAACATGGCGATCGCTGAGTGGGCAGCCTTTCACGGTGCGTTCGGGGACGACCCGACGCAGTTTCTCGGTGCATTTTTGCGAACGCTACCGCCACCGAAATTTGTCGTCGTGGACGGAATCAGCCTGCCCTTCGTCGTCAATACGCAACCGCCCTCGGGCGTTCCACCCGACAACAGCGGTTTTCCCGCCCCGATGGGCACATGGGTCATTGACCCGGCTGCTAACATCAACATCGGACAACCGCTGCCGGACGAAATGGGCGTGATAGATGCCGACGGTGCTTACTTGCTCGGACCGCTAGCTGCCGACTTGGATCAAGACGGCAATGCGACGGCAGCCGAAGTGGATGCGATAATCCGCCAATGCGTCGCCATCGCCAAACGCACTCGCGCTGTCATTCGGTTGCCCGTCGGCAGCCGATGCCGGTTTGTTTTTGGGATCGCTGACGCGAGTGGCAACATCGTCGCTGTCTATCGGATGCGCGATGCGACGATGTTCAGCGTGGATGTCGCCGTGACGAAAGCCGTCAACATGGTCTTTTTCAACACGGCGGCGGGGCAAAGCGCGTTGAACTTGCCCGCGCATCCGAGCGGTCAACCGTGGGCGCTGACCAACCGCACGCTGAACTTTGGCGGTCAACCGTTTTATCCGCCCGGCATTGATGGTAGCGCTCAGGGACCGTTTTTCGGGCTGTTTCTAACTGACTTTGCGACCCCTGGCACGCAAGGCGGTGGGCGCGGTGTCGTTTGGTTTGCGGGGAGCGTACCGCTGTATCGCAACGGGCAACTGGTCGGCGGGTTGGGCGTCAGCGGCGACGGTGTGGAGCAGGACGACTATGTGGCGGCGCTGGGCAATCCCGGCGGGTTTCCTGGCTACGAGCCGCCATCTGACCGGCGCATTGACAACTTGGAAGTGCGGGGTGTGCGGCTGCCTTGGTTGAAGTTCCCGCGCAACCCTGAAGGGTGAAATGCGATGCTGCAGAGAGCGCCGAGCCTACTCACGCCTAAAGAGTTGGATGTGCACCTGAACGCGCTCAAGGACACGCCCTTGCTGAAAGGCTTAGGGGGAGGGCGCATCCGCCAACTCACCGAGCATCCCGACACGCTCGTCTTTCGTCTGGACGACGGTGAGGAAGTGGTTTGGCGTCCGACGCCCAACCCGACGCACGCCTTCGTCATGGCGCGGGGCGCGCTCCACCGTCCCGATGAAGACGCCCCTGCTTACCGGGCAGGCGACCTCATCGTTGAACCGCAGCCAACGCATTTCACCGCCGTCGCAGAAAAGGACAAACGCGGACAAGTCGTTCAACCGTGCGTCGTCTTTGCTTTCCCTGTCGCTGAATGGCAACGGTTAATGGACGAAGCACTGACTTTACGGGAGTGGGCGGCGCAACTCAAAGCGCTGCCGCTCTTCGCCGAGGTCGCAGAGGGCGATTGGCTGCGGTTGCTCAACAGCGACGGCGTGCAATTTCGCCGGTTTGCCGCCGGTGAACTCATTTGCCGCGAAGGGGCGCGGGAGACTTGTGCCTACTTTTTGCTGCGGGGCGTCGTGGAAGTTTACGAAGAGCGCGACGGCGAACGCCAAGTGCTGGCGGAGTTGACGGACGGTGCGATTTTCGGGGAGATCGGCGCGTTAAGTTTGTGCGTCCGAACGGCGTCCTGCCGTGCCAAAGCCGAATGCGTGGCGCTGGAAGTGGAGGGGCGCCCGCTGCGGCGCTTCCTCAAGCGCGCCGAAAAAGTTGCCCGCACCGTCTATCGCCACTACCTTGAACGGGGCTTGTTGGACTTGCTCCGCGACCACAAACTCAAAGACATCCTGTCACCCGAAACGGTGCACCGCATCGCGACGGGCGAGTTCGCCGAATTGCGCAGTTACGAACCGCAGGAAGTCATCTTGCAGGAAGGCGTGACCGACGCTGACATCGCCGAACGCATCGCCCAAAAGGAAAAGGTCAAATACGCGCAAGCGGAAGGGCTCTACATCGTTTTGTTCGGGCATGTCGCCGTCACGCGGGGCAACCGCATTTTGGCGTACCTCGGACCTGGCGGGCATTTCGGCGAACTGTCGCTGCTGACAGGTAATCCACCGTCGGCGACAGTGATTGCGGTGGAAGACGCCGATTGCGTTTTCATCCCGAAGGCACATTTTCACGCCTTGCTCGCTGAAGACACCTTTTTCCGCGAAGCGATGATGCGTATCGCCCGCCAACTGTTGGCGGGACAACCGATACCCGATGTCCATCCGTTAGAGCAGCGGTTGATGGAGCGGATGCGCCAACTGTTTGCGCCTTGGCTTACTCCCGAACATATCCGCACTTTTGCCCCTGGCGAGGTCATCGTGCAGGCTGGGGAAAGCGGGGACACTTTCTACATCCTACTGTTGGGTTGGGTGCAGGTGCAACGCTATTTACCCCAACGCCAACAAGAAGTCACCATCGCTTTGCTCGGTCCAGGGCAATTTTTCGGTGAAGTCGCTTTGTTGCGCGAACCCACACGGGTGGCGACGGTGCGGGTCGCTGTCGCGTCGGTCGGGGAAGCGCAAGTGTTATGCGTGCCCCGCGAGCGCTTTTTGAGCGTCTTGGCGCACCATCCCGATGTCCGCGCCGATTTGGAGCGGCTGATTGACGAACGGTTGCAAGCCTTCCAGCGCCGCATCGCCGTTGACGATGTGGTCTACGAGCAATTAGCCAGTGAGGAGATTTTTGTCGGCGACGCTGTGATGATGATTGACCTGAGCCGCTGCATCCGCTGCGGCAATTGTGTGACGGCGTGTGGAATGGCGCATGACGACGGGATCAGCCGCATTGATTGGCAAGGTGCAGTCGTCAGCGACGGCAAACCCTTTGCCTTTTTCCCGTTCGTCTGTCGCCACTGCCTTGACCCTGTGTGCATGCGGGATTGCCCGACGACCGCCATTTTTCGCAGCGAAACGACGGGCGAAATTTTCATCCGCCCCGATTTGTGCATCGGCTGTCGCGCCTGCCTACGCAATTGCCCTTACGGCGCTATCAAGATGCACCTCGTCCGCTCCGCGCAACCTGAAGGCGGTTTGCTGCATTGGCTGCGCACCGTGAGCCAGCGTCCTCAACCCGAAGCGCCTTCAGGGAGCGCGGCACCGCTTTTGGCAATCAAGTGCGATTTGTGTCGGGGCATGGCGTTTCAAGCGTGCGTCTATCATTGCCCTGTCGGTGCGGTGTGGCGAATTGAACCCCGCCAATTTTTCCGCTCGTAGGAAGCGATGCCTGTGATGCCGATGGTTGACCGTCGCTATTTGCCCGAAACGAAAGCGCCGAGGGGGTTACCGACGCCCAGCGGTTGGTTGCATGCCCTCGGGGTCAGCACCGTCGTCGCTGCGGGATGGGTCATGTGGCAGCGTTACTTGCGCTATGTGGCGACGGAACCGCCCCGCGCCAGCACCGACGACGGCGTCTGGTTCGGTTGGGTCGCTGCCACCCTGATGACGGTGTTGACCCTTTACGGTGTGCGACGGGGCACTTTCCTACCACTCCGTTGGCAGCCGTTGCTTTACCGTTTGCGCTCGGGCAGTTTGCAGGCATGGATGTGGCTGCATGTCTATCTGAGTTTGCTGTGTGCGTTGGCGATCGGTTGCCACATCGGTTGGCGTGTCAAGGGCGGTTTGTTTTACTGGTTGCTGATGGGCAGCATCGTTGTCGCATTCCTTTCGGGTTTGTTCGGCGTCATCGCCTACACGCTGCTGCGCGAACTGTTGACCCGTCGGGAAGGGCAACCGCTGTTCGCGGACACCTTGCGGTTGCATCGTCTGTGGCTGGCGAGGGTGGCGGCGCATTTGCGGGACGGCAAAAGTTTCGCTGAAAGCCTCGGCGCCGTTGAGCAGGAACGACGCGAAACGGACGGCAAAGCACAGGTCGCGGCGTGGCTTTACGAACTGGCGCACCTGTTGGCGAAACTGCGTCGCACCCCGCCCGAATTCGTGCGGGAAATGGAGCGACTCGTCTTGGCGATGCAGCAAGCGGAAGACAACGAGCGACAATGGGAGCGATGGAAAGCCGCGGCTGTCGACAAACTGGCGCTGTTGCTGGAGACCGCGCCCGAAGGCATGGTGGGCTTGTTGGTGAAGTTGCAGCGGCACTTGAGCGTGGAGTTAACGCTGCATGTGTTGATGCGAGGTTGGATTGTCGTGCACGCTCTTGCGGCGATCATCGCGTTTGTGCTTGTCATCGCCCATATCGTCGCAGCGTTTTACTGGTGAGCGGTGCTCCCGACATCGTTGCGCCAAAGGCATTGCGGGGTTTGACCATGCGTCACCTGAAGCCAATTGCGCAAGGGGCAAGTTTGGTGCTGCTGGCGGTGGCGATAGTCGTTTATGTGCGCTGGCGGTCGCCCCACCATTTGCCGTCGCGCCAGTTAGCGGGCAACGGCACTTGTGTGAGTGCCCGTTGCCATGCAGGCATGGACGACCCGCACCAAACGGATATGCTTCGCTGCGTAGATTGTCACGGCGGTAATCCCCAAGTGCCACAACCGGCGACCGATGACCCCAAAGCGTGGCTGGCGATGATGCGCCAAGCCCATGCGTTGCCGACCGACGGCGTGACGGCACAGTCGTTAGGCATCGTCGCGCAGTTTGACCGCTTACCGCTGGCGTTCATCCGCTTCGTCAATCCGTCTGATTTGCGCGTAGCGGAACAAACCTGCGGACAAACGGAATGTCACGGCAGGTTGCGGGGTGACATCGTGCGCCGCGTGAAAACCTCGCTCCACGCCACTTTGGCAGGCTACAGTTTGCTCCCGGCGCAATTCGGCAAGAGCGCCGACGCGTTTGGCGTTCGGGCGACAGCGGCACACGCGTCGGCTGCCAGTAGGGAATCCGCCAATGCGTTGCGGTCGTTCGCTGAATTGGAGCGGGATGGCGCGTTCGTCGGGGCGGTGCTCGCCAATTGCGTGCAGTGTCACATTCAAGCCTACCCGCTCCAGCCGCAAACGGGACAGATGCGTGCCAGCGGTTGTGCTGCCTGCCACATGCCTTATGCGGACGACGGCAAAAGCCGTCAACCTCACTGGCAGCCGTTGCCCGACGCGCCTTCGCGGCGTCAAGCCCATCCGTTTGTTCACGCCTTCCTCGCACGCCCCGATGACACGAAGGCGTTGGGGTTGAAGCCGATGAGTCAGTGCCGTCGCTGCCACACGCAAGGGATGCGCATTCAGCAAAACTACGAAGGCGTTCACGGTGACGCCGATGTCCATTTCCGACGGGGCATGATTTGCTCCGACTGCCACACCGAAGCCGACATGCACGGCGACGGGCGACTTTACCTGCGCCAAGTCCTTGCGGTGGAAATCCGCTGCGAAAGTTGTCACGGCAGCGTTGACCGTCCTGCGACGATGCGGACGGCGCAAGGGCGCGTTGTGCCCAACTTGCGTCGCTTGCCCAACGGCAAATTTGTTTTGCGCACGCACGACCAAAAACTGCGCATCGTCCCGCAAGTCGTGGACACGATGGACCCACGCAAAACGCCGAAGGCTGCCGAAGCGCATGGGCGTTCAGGCATCCGCAATGGCGTCGGCGTGGCGATGGCGACCATCAAAGGGTTTTCTCATCTGGACAGGTTGGAATGCTACGCTTGCCACATCGGCGGGCTGTTTCAACCGCTACACGCCACGCTCGTCATAGACAAGCGCCAACGCGCCATAAGCGCCCTAACGGGCACGCCCGTGCCGAAAGTGACCCAGCGGGCACCGACATCGCCGTCGTTGATTTTGCTGTTGGGCATCAACCATCGCGGGCGCATCGCACCGCTGATCGCGCAACCTGCGACGACCGTTGTCGTCAACGCGGACGGCACAACTAAGCGCTGGCTACCGCGATCGTTGTTGACACGGCGCCATGCCCGCACCTTTTTGCCCCTTGCCCCCCATACCGTCACCAAAAAGGCATTGGCATGCGCCGATTGCCATTGGACACCCGACCGCCGTAATGCCCGCAAGGTCCGACAGGTGTTCGGTTTGGGCACAGACACGGTTGACCGCTTGGTTGCCGCTGACGGCAAACCGGTCGCCGATTTCGGCATCGCAGATGTTCGCCCGTTAGACGCCACGACTTTGAAGCGCGTTTTGCAAGTCATTGTGCCTGCCCGCTGATGGCACGCTGGCGTTTCGTCGGGGCATATGCTCGTATGTCCGTTGGCGATGGGAGCACACCGGCATGTGCCTCTACTTTGAGCGTAAAATTGCCATGTTGGACATGGCAGGCAACGCAACGGGTCAATGGACCTTTGCCGTCGGGCGTGAAATGGGCTTTACGCATGCGCATCGCGTCTGCTGTCGCGCCGTGAACGGGATGGCAGCGTGTGCAGCGGTTATCGCTGACTTGGGCGGGGCGAAACTGTTTGCCCAAATGCTCCGTGTGACAATCAACACATTGCAACGCGTGCAGCGGTCGCCAACTTTCCCGCATCAACGCTTGCGCCATCGCTGCGGGGCGGTGGGCGGGGATGAGCGTTTTTTGGTCGGGGTGGCATTGCCCGCAGCGGTCATCGGGGACACCTTGAAACGGTGCGTGGCACACCCCGCAAAGGTCGCTCCCTTGCGTCACCGCTGCGGCTTGCCGTTGAAAAGCAGCGCCGTCGTGCACCAATGAAAGGTCACCGGGCATAAACGCCTGTTTGCCTTGTGCCCACAACCCAATAACCAACACCGCACTACTGACGAACGCCGCTGCCGCCCAAACGCTCCGACCGAACGGTTCCCGTCGCATATGCATCTACCTTTTCCTGATGATGCTTCCTCAAAAGCGAGGTTCGCGGCTGCCATCTTAACTTTTTCGCTTTGTCCCGACACACCTTCGTTGATTGTAGCGTTGCAATGGTAAGGGTGAAACCCTGACGGTGCCAAGCGCATCCTTTCGCACGGCGCAATACGCCCCACGGTTCGGAGAGGCGTTGCGTCTCTTCAAAGCAGGCAACAACTTCATCTTTATGCTAAGTGTAACGGGTAGTGTTGCCGTCAGGTAAACTCCCTTGCAAGCACGATAGCGTCTGACAGTCTGCCGAGCCGTGATAGGAATGCGCCAGCGTTTGGGAACCTGTCACGGGCGCTCCGTATCTTTTTCTACCGAGCGGCGCAATGCCGAACTTTAAAGAAAAGGAGGAGTTGAGCGATGAGGGCTCTTGCCTTCACGATGTTGGTCGGTCTGGCGATGTTGACGACGGCGATATGGGTCAATGCCCAGCATCAACACGGCGGGCAAAAAGGCAAAGCCGTTACAGTTCAGGGCGAAGTCGTGGATTTGTCTTGCTACCTTTCCCACGGCGCGAAAGGCGAAAGCCATGCCAAGTGCGCGACGGCGTGCATCAACAAAGGGCTACCGATGGGCATTTTAACGAGGGACGGGAAATTGTTCGTCGTCTTGGAAGACCACGCCAACGCGGACGCTTACCAGCAACTCAAAAAGTTCGCCGCTAAAACCGTGGCTGTTACGGGTGTCATCGCTTCGCGTAACGGCGTTACAGGCATCGCTGTGCAAAAAGTTGGCGGCGTGGCGGCAGCAAAAACCTCTACCAGCAAGGCGGCGGTAAAAACCACCAAAGCCCAGTATGTCTGCCCGATGGGTTGCATTCCGCCACAAGACAAACCCGGAAACTGCCCCAAGTGCGGGATGAAGTTGGTAGAAAAGAAATAAGGGAACGCACCAAACCTGTAGGGACACACAGCAGTGTGTACGAAAAACAAGGTGGTGCAGCAAATGAGGGCATGGCTACGCCTCATAGCCGTCAGCCAGTTGGCACTATTCATTGCCCTCCTATCGTGGGCAGGGCAAAGCGGGAAAACAGCCAACGGTGATTCTCCCGATGACGCTCTCGTTCAGCGAGGACGGCAACTGTTTCTCGCCAACTGCGCCATGTGTCACGGCATCAACGCCCAAAGTCATTGCCCGATGGTGCCGTCGTTGGTCGGCGTCACGGAGCGAATGAGTCCATCGGAAATCATTGCCCACGCCCGGGGCTTAGCCAGTCGCATGTGTTGTGCCCGCCACTTGACACAGCTGAGCGAACAAGATTTCCACGCTATCGTCGCCTATTTGAGCACCTTGAAGCCAACGACAGAAACGCATCATCAATCTTCCCACATGAGCATGCAAGGTTGTCCCATGATGAAGGGCATGTCGCACGGCAGTGGACATGAAAATCAAACTCACCGCCATCAACCTTCACCGACGAAATCTCCATCCCTTTTCCCTCAAACACGACGCAATGGCGATTTGACTGTCGTCTTCGCTTTGCAACCTGACCCACCTCGTGTCGGTGACAACACATTGCAAGTGCGTTTGACAGATGCCAAGGGTCAACCTGTGCCTAATGCGAAAGTGCAGGTGAAATTTTCCATGCCCAACATGCAAATGTCTGGTCCGACCGTTTCGCTTCGACACGACAAAAACGGCGTCTACATTGGCTCGGTTTTGTTGGGCATGGAAGGAGCATGGCGCGCTGAAGTGACGGTGCAGCGGTCAGGTAGGAAACCTATCACTGTCCCCTTTGAATTTGTCGTTCCCGTTGCACCAGTCCAAGAGAACCCAACAAACCCGAAACCTTCGCCACCGCCGTCTCAAAACGCAGTGCAGCGAAGGGGTTGCTGCTAAACATGAGCGAAGCATAGGCTTTCGGAGGGCGGCTCTCCAGAGCCGCCGAAAAGGTTGTTGCTGAACATGAGTGAAAACATAGGCGCACAACAGTGTGACCGAAAAAGCAAAAAGGTGATGTGAAGATGGTTAGATGGTTTGGGACAATCTTTTGGCAAGTAGCGTTAAGTGCCCTTGCTTTTGCAACGACCAATTGCCCGATGTGCCAAAAAGCCATTGTGCCGTCTCGCGCAGTTTACGCTGTCGTATCAGTCGGCGAAAGGGAACACCGATTGACTGTCCGTTGCATTCAATGCGCTTTTCACGCTGTTAAAAAGTGGAACCCTGACCGAGCCTTGCTGCGAACTCGTTGCGCAGTAACAAAACGCTGGGTGACGCTGGAATGGACAAAAGGGCAATGGCGTGCTGATCCGACAACAGTTCGTTTGATCCTTGCCTCTGAAGTCGGCGGTGAATGTTTGCATCGCCATCTCGTTTTTGCCAACTCAACCGTCGTCCGAAAGTTTCTCGTTCACAATCCTGAATTGCGTTCATTCCCCTTGCTCTCCGTCAATCAACTGTCAAGTGCTGGAGGTGAGCGGAAGTGAGGCGCATTTTCAACCGTTCAACAGTGGGAAGCCTTGCCCTCTTGCTGGCTCTCTATCTCATCTTGTTCAACCGCTTCGGTCCAGAGCGCTTTCACGGAATTGTCTGGAAACTGCGCCGTCCGGGACAAATGACCGTCATTGAAGCGTTGGCGATGGAGATGGAAACGATGAAGCCACCTGAAGGCATCTTGCCCGTCGCCACAGAAATTGTCAAGCCCATGCCCTTTGAAATCTCCGTAACCTACACTGGCACAGTAGCGCCTCTCAACGAGGAAGTTGTGGTCGCCCGCGTGACGGGACGATTGACCTGGATGCCTTACTATGCTGGTGACCGAGTCCGCAGAGGGCAACTCATCGCTAAGTTGGATAACGCAGGTGGCGAATATGCTGCCCGTGAAGCAGAAGCCGCTTACGGCGCTCTGGCTGCGATGCACGAACGCCACATGGCGGAAGCAGAGCGAGAACAAGCGGAAGCGCAAAAGCGTCAAGCACAAGCGATGGTGCGAGCGGCAGAGGCCATGAAGGCGGAAGCCGAAAAAATGGTCGCTGAAAAGCAAGCAATGCTCGCCGAGGCGCAAAGTATGGTTCAACAAGCAAATGCCGGCGTGGATGAAGCGGAGCGAAATTTGAGATTGGCGCAAGCCCAATTGCGCGAATCGGAACGAATGGTTTCAGCGCTGGAAAGCGAACTGCAAACGGTCAAAGAGCAAATCGCTGAAGCCGATGCCGAATGGGAGCGCGCTCGTCAGGAAGTTGATGCAGCGAAGCAAGAGTTAG